>NZ_BMAQ01000030.1 GCF_015472005.1 Insulibacter thermoxylanivorax
GAGATGACGGTCTCAGAACCGAGTTTTGTCCGAAAAATCGTATAAAACGGCATTTTGGGTTTCTCGGCAGCATGTTTTATCCTAATAATTGTACAAAACCTCCGAGCTCTCACATCATCGCCGAACCGGTTTTCCTGTGCATAGATCCCCGTTGATCTGGTCACAATAGATAGAAACAACTGGCTTCCGCGGCTTACATGGATAACGGCGGAGCTGACTGGATAAGAGGGGATCGATGTGAATACTCGACGTTTATCTGGTTTGCTGAAAGAACTGAAGAGGATATTTCGAAGAAGGCGCAAGCTGGGACTCAGCTTCATCTTCTTGATCGTCGCAGCCGGCACAGCGATTCTCGCCTTGAACACCCATGAGGAGGAACAGACTGCGCAGAATTCCGCAGAGAGGCTGCGGGAACAAGCGATTGCAGCATGGGCTGCGTCGGATTCGACAGGCAAGGCGCGCACTGAATTAATATCCTATCTTCAGGAACACGAGGTGGAACAATCCGTCGAAGTCTATAGGATCTATGTGTGCGGAGAAGAGAAGCAATCATACGGCAAGCTGACCTCCAAGCAAATCCTCGAACTGTTGGAGCAGCATCCAAATTGGCAGGTCGATGAGTACGGCAGCAACTATAGTACTTCGTCCGGGAATGAATACGATGCTAAGTCCGGAAATGAAAGCGAAGCTGCGTCCATGAGCAGCTCCAGCGAAGAGGTCATTATCTTCTACGAATACATCGAGGATCTGTCTGAACGCTGCAAACAATCGGCATATATCGGCCTGGATGCCATGGATCATTTGACATTGTTTGAGGGATCGCCGGCGGAGGAACAGGTGATTCGGACCTTTTTTCAGATCGATATCGAACACTTGAAGTCCAGTCTGCCAGAGGAGGCGATCGAAAGCTTGTATAACGGGATTCGCATCCGCGATTATGCACAATATAACAGCGTGATCTCCACTTTCAGCCAGTATGCGGTGGAGAAAAGCGAGCGCGATCAAACAGTCGAAACAGAGGGTTTTGAAGCTGAAGCTGCTGAAGCAGAAGCATCTGACAATATGAAAATCACACAATAACATGACGCTGTATAACAGCCTGTGCTATAATGGGAAAAGTGAATGTATGTTCGCTTTTCTTTTTTATTATTATGGCATGTTCTAAGCGGGTGAAACTTCTTGCGAATACTAGGCATCGATCCCGGGATCGCGATCGTCGGGTTCGGATTCATCGACAAACAAGGGAGCAAATTGACCCCTGTGCAATATGGGAGCATTACAACCGAGGCCCATCTGGATCAAGCGGTTCGTTTGAAATTAATCTATGAATCTCTTAACCAGCTCATCGAGCGGTATAAACCGGACGCGATTGCCGTGGAGAAATTGTATTTTAACCGCAATGTGACCACGGCCTTCACCGTCGGACAAGCGCGGGGCGTCATCATGCTGGCTGCCGTGCAGCACGATCTCGAGATCGGAGAATACACGCCTCTGCAGGTGAAGCAAGCCGTCGTCGGATACGGCAAAGCAGAGAAAAAACAAGTTCAAGAGATGGTTCGCATCCTGCTTAAGTTATCGGAGATCCCTAAGCCGGATGATGTGGCAGATGCCCTGGCAGTGGCGATCTGTCATTCGCAGTTTAACGGTTATTACGCCAAGTTAAAAGAGGGATTGAAGCGATGATTGATTACGTGCGCGGGACGATCGCATACATAGAATCTGACTACGCTGTAGTTGATGTGAATGGTATCGGATATCAAGTTTATGTGAGCAATCCATACGCCCTTCTGAATCAGGATTCCGATGTGGTGTTATATACCCACCAGCATGTACGGGAGGATGCGATCTTGCTGTACGGCTTCCCGACCAGAGAAGAACAGCGGTTATTCCGTAAGCTCCTGGAAGTCAGCGGCATCGGACCTAAGGTTGCACTCGGTATCTTAGCCGGAGGACGGCCGGAAGCGCTGGTTGTTGCTATTCAGAGGGAGGATATCGCCTACCTGACGCGGCTTCCCGGTGTCGGCAAGAAAACAGCGCAGCGCATGATCCTTGATCTGAAGGACAAATTGGACAGCTTCAGCGATGTTATAGTGAAAGAAGAGCTGCCTGCAGTTCCGGCGACCGACACCGCTTCTCCATGGCAAGAAGCGAAGGAAGCACTGCTCGCTCTTGGTTATCGAGAAGCAGAGGCCGATCGGGCTTGGCAGATGATCCAAGGGAAGGTGTCCGATGAAGATACCGTCGAGACGCTGATGAAGAAGGCTCTGCAGGTGTTGTTCACGGCAAAATAAAGCTGCGATGCTTGGCTGTTGCAAGCAGATGCGGCAGGCTGCTGAGAGCAGGTAATAGCATAGCATTCATCCGGAGGAATCCATCGAAAGTTGTGATACAGGTTATCAAATCACCGCATTTATCTCCGTATTTTAAGTTAAAGCGAAGGCGTCAAAGAGAGAGGTAGTCTAGAGAAGTACTTAACCAGTTCGAACATGAGGAGGAGCCGGTATGGAGGACCGCATCATATCTGCCAACCTGATGATGGAGGATCAAGAGGTTGAACTCAGCCTGCGTCCTCGTTATCTGGCAGAATATATCGGCCAGCAGAAAGCCAAAGAGAATCTGAAGATCTATATCGAAGCGGCCAAGATGCGCAGGGAGGCGCTTGATCACGTGTTGTTGTACGGTCCGCCTGGACTCGGCAAGACGACGCTGTCCCACATCATCGCCAACGAGCTCGGCGTGAATCTGCGCACGACGTCGGGACCGGCGATCGAGCGGCCGGGCGATCTGGCGGCGATCTTAACGAATCTGCAAGAGGGGGACGTGCTGTTCATCGATGAGATTCATCGGCTGCACCGCTCCGTAGAAGAAGTCCTCTATCCGGCGATGGAGGATTTCGCCTTGGATATCATCATCGGCAAGGGACCAAGTGCGCGTTCGGTCCGCTTGGAACTGCCTCCTTTTACATTGATTGGAGCCACGACCAGGGCGGGGCTCTTGTCGGCCCCCCTTCGCGACCGCTTCGGAGTTATGACGCGGCTGGAATATTACACTGTAGAAGAACTGACGTTCATCGTCAGCCGCGCCTCGGATATCCTTGGCGTACAGATCGTCGGGGAAGCCGCGGAGGAGATCGCGAGACGTTCCCGCGGCACGCCGCGGATCGCCAATCGTCTGCTGAAGCGGGTGCGCGATTATGCGCAGGTGCGGGGGGGACGGCACGATCACCCTGGAGACGGCTCGTGATGCGCTGGAGATGATCCAGGTAGATTCGATGGGACTCGACCATATTGACCATAAGATGCTGGATTCGATTATCCGCAATTTCCGCGGCGGTCCCGTGGGACTTGAGACCATCGCCGCGACCATCGGCGAGGAATCCCAGACCATCGAAGATGTCTATGAGCCCTATCTGCTGCAGATCGGCTTCCTGCAGCGCACACCGCGCGGGCGCATGGTAACAGAGCAGGCATATCGGCATATGGGCATCCCTTATCCGAAGAAGCAGGATTGAGAGATCAGGATCATCAAGATCTGGATCGAAGCAGCAAGGTTCTTGCTTGCGGCAATCCGACAGGAATCCTGCTGGAGGCAGCAACTTTTTGATATTGGACAAGTCTAATGAGTATGAGCTATTTAATCTGCATATGTAAAGATAGGAGAGGCGGAAACGGTATGATGATGGTGAAGAAACGATGGAGCAAGTTGGCATGGCTGTTCTGCGCTGCACTTCTATGGACGCTGATCCTGCCGGGATTCAGCGGTACGGCGCAGGCGGCAATCCCTAAGCTGGACAACATTCGCGTCGCCCTGTTCATTCAGACGCGGGAAACGGCACCGGCCGTTACCTTCTCCATCGCAAGTCCTGCACAGATCGGCCTTCGTACTCCGGAAGGCATTCGCAGCTGGCTTTCGATCGAGGACGGTTCACCAGTCCGGTTCAGCATCGACCAATTCCGCATCGTCATGTATGAATCGACGGAATTAAGCGCTGCTAAAGCGGTTGCTGAGGAATTGGCAGCGATCATGAATAACCGCGAACGTGCTTTCGTGCTAAGCACCGTGCGAAACGGTGCGGTTGTCTATCAAGTGACGGCAGGCAACTATCAAAGCTTGCAAGAAGCAAATGCTGCGAAGGAACGCCTGCTGGCAAATTACAGAGCATCATCTCTGCTGAACGGCTTCCCTGTTCAGATCACAGGCCCCTATCATCTGAGTGCGGGCACATTCGCCACGGAGCAGGAAGCCAAAGCGGTGCAATCGATCTATCAGGAGCGGGGCATCGATGCTGCGCTGGTCTATCATGAGAATGCAGATCAGATGCTCGTCTGCAGCGTCTGGATTGGCGAGGCTGCTTCCAGCGAGCAATTGGAGGAAGTTAAGAACACCGCGCTGGCTGCGGTTCCGGAATTCCCCCTTAGTGCAGCCGATCATTCCCAACCGTATCTATATCTGCGTATGGATCATACCGACGACCGGGCGATACCGCATTATTACTTCAATGCTAAGAACCAGAAAGTATGGTTCACCGCTTCGGTTCCAGGCATCAAAGTTCATGAACGATATGGCCGCACCTATCGCGGCAGCATGGAGATCACGCAGTACAACGATCGGCTGGCCTTGATCAATGAACTGCCCTTCGAGCAATATCTGTATGCAGTTGTGAGCAATGAGATGGGCGGAAGCTTTCCGATGGAGGCACTTAAAGCTCAGGCTGTTGCTGCTCGGACCTATGCCCTGCAGCAAGGGATGAAATACGGCATCGCACACATCTCAGACACCACTTATGACCAAGCCTATTACGGATATGGCACGGAAACGGCTGCAGCTGTACGGGCGGTTGATGCGACGAAGTCCGAAGTTGTCGTGAACCGAAAGGATCACAGCTTGATCACGCCGTTCTATTCCTCCAATGCCGGCGGGTTCACCAGCCATACCGATGAGGTATGGGGTACGGCGGTGGACTATCTACACAGCGTGCCGAGCCCCGATGATGTCGCCGAACAGGGCCGGCACACGTGGCATCGCGTGATCACGCCGAGCGGTTTGGTCGGCTATGTGAGACAGGATCTGGTGCGCACGGCGGGAACGACGGCTGCGGGGTTGACGACGGTATCGGTCATCGAACCAAGCGTGAACGTGCGTCCCAGCCCGGATACATCAGGTACACCGATCACGCAAGTGAAGCAAGGCGATGTGTTGATCGTCCTGGAGACGATGAAGGAGTCCAATCCTTACAGCTGGGTCTCAGTTACGTGGAAGGCCGATCAGCTTCTAAGCCGCATCAACCAGTATGCACGGGCTCCGATTGCCGGCGAGCTTAGATCCCTCCATGTTGCAGAACGCGGCATCTCCGGCCGGGTGATCTCTGTGGTGGCGAACGGCCATGAGAAGGTTCAGGTCTCCTATCCGGATGCCTACCGCACGGTGATGGGCGGCTTGCGCAGCACGCGTTTTGACATCGATCAGACCAATGATCTGACGATCCTTGCGGCGGGTAACTTGACGGCCAATGTGAAGGATATGTATCCTGCAGCGGAACTCTATGTGCTTACCGGCCATTCGGCCTCTACAGCGCAGCCGGTTCAGGGGGAATATCTGTATGCGATGAACGGCAAACAAGAGATCCGCACAGGCACCTTGGATCCGAGATTCCGCTTCATCGGCCGCGGTTACGGGCACGGCTTGGGCATGTCCCAATACGGCGCCAAGGCTTTGGCGGAGATTGGGTATGATTACCAGAAGATTCTCCAATACTATTACAAAGATGTGCAAGTGATCAGAGGATGAACGACATGGATATCGAACAATTTGACTATGAGCTGCCGGAGAGCTTGATCGCGCAGACCCCCCTGAGCGACCGGTCAAGCTCCAGGCTTATGACCTTGAATAAACATACGGGCGAGATCGGGCACTATCAGTTCCGCGATCTCGTTCATTTTGTTAAACCGGGGGATGTTCTTGTCTTAAACGATACACGCGTGATCCCGGCCCGACTGATCGGGCGGAAGCGGGGCGGCGGTGCTCATGTAGAACTCTTGCTGCTGAAGCAATTGGAAGAAGACCGATGGGAGACATTGGCGCGGCCCGGCCGCAGGCTGAAGAAGGGCGCATGGATCGATTTCGGTGAGGATGCCGCCGGAAAGCCGCTGCTCAGCGCGGAAGTGGAGGAGGAGTTGCCCGACGGCGGACGGCTCGTCCGCTTTAACTATGAGGGAGTATTTCTCGAAATCCTTGATAAGCTAGGTCAGATGCCGCTTCCTCCTTATATTCGGGAGATGCTGGAGGATAAGGAACGCTATCAGACGGTGTATGCGCAGCATCCGGGCTCGGCTGCAGCACCTACGGCGGGGCTGCACTTCACGGAGGGGATGCTTTCCCAGCTGCGTGCGCAAGGCGTGCAGATCGCCTTTGTGACGCTGCATGTCGGATTAGGAACCTTCCGCCCCGTGTCGGTGCAGGATATCACACAGCACAAGATGCATGCGGAGTACTACAGCATCCCTGCAGAGACGGCGCAGGTGCTCCAGGAGGCGCGAACAGAGGGAAGGCGCATCATCGCTGTCGGCACGACTTCCTGCCGCACGCTGGAGACGGCGGCACAGAAGTTTGGCGATCAGCCGCTGCAGGAGACAAGCGGCTGGACGGATATCTTCATCTACCCGGGCTATCAATTTCGCTTGGTCGATGGCCTTGTGACGAATTTCCATCTGCCGAAGTCCACGCTTCTGATGTTGATCAGCGCCATGGCCGGCAGGGAGAACGTGATGCATGCTTATGCCGAAGCGGTGAAAGAGCGGTATCGCTTCTTCAGCTTCGGGGATTCGATGTTTATCTATTAACGATAGCAAGAAAGGGGTACTCGGTTGACTTATCCTGTTAGATATGAACTGATCAAGACCTGTAAGCAATCCGGCGCCAGACTCGGACGCCTTCACACGCCGCACGGCGTGATCGATACACCGGTGTTCATGCCTGTGGGCACGCAGGCGACGGTGAAGACGATGAGCCCGGAAGAGCTGATCGAGATGGATGCGCAGATCATCCTGAGCAATACCTATCATCTGTTCCTGCGTCCAGGACATGAGATCATCCGTGAGGCCGGAGGACTGCATACGTTTATGAATTGGCAGCGGCCGATCCTGACGGACAGCGGCGGCTTCCAAGTGTTCAGCCTAAGCGACCTGCGGAAGATCTCTGAGGAGGGCGTCACTTTCCGCTCCCATCTGAACGGGGACAAGCTCTTCCTGTCACCTGAGAAAGCGACGGAGATCCAGAATGCACTGGGCTCCGATATCATCATGGCCTTCGACGAATGTCCGCCCTATCCTGCGGATGAAAGCTATGTGAAACAGTCCCTCGAGCGCACGACGCGCTGGGCGGAGCGCTGTTTGCAGGCACATGCGCGGCCGCATGATCAGGCGCTCTTCGCCATCGTGCAGGGCGGTATGTACGAAAAATTGCGCAAACAAAGCGCCCTGGAGTTGACTTCAATGGATTTCCCAGGGTATGCTATTGGAGGATTAAGTGTGGGTGAACCGAAGCAGCTGATGTATGAGATGCTGGAAGCAACCATGCCATACCTGCCTGCGGACAAGCCCCGTTATCTGATGGGGGTAGGTTCTCCCGACGCACTGATCGAAGGCTCGATTCGCGGCGTGGATATGTTCGACTGCGTGCTTCCGACCCGCATCGCGCGCAACGGCACGACGATGACGAGTCAGGGACGCGTGGTCGTTCGCAATGCCAAGTACATAAGAGACTTCGGGCCGCTGGATCCGGAGTGCGATTGCTACACATGCCGCAACTATTCCCGCGCTTATCTCAGGCATCTGATCAAGGCCGATGAGACCTTCGGCATTCGCTTGACGACCTATCATAATCTATACTTTCTGATCAATCTCATGCGCCGGGTGCGGCAAGCGATCATGGAAGATCGGCTGTTAGATTTTCGCGACGAGTTCTTCGAGAAATACGGCATGCATGCCAACGAAAGCGGGTTCTAATACCCATGATTTGAAGGAGGAAAACCTATGTATTTGCAAGAGGCTGCAGCTGCAGATCCAGCCACCAGCGCTGTCGGCTTACTCCTGCCCTTCGTCGTGATGTTCCTCGTGTTCTATTTCCTGCTGATCCGTCCGCAGCAGAAGCGCAATAAGCTCCGCAATCAGATGCTGAGTGCGCTGAAGAAGGGCGATAAGATCGTGACGATCGGCGGACTGCACGGAACGATCGACTCGATCACGGACGATATCATCGTGCTGAAAGTAAGCGACGGGGTGCGGCTTACCTTTGACCGTTCCGCAGTGAACAACGTGGTGTCCAGCCCGAATATCGATGAGAAGAAATCCGAACCTAAAGAGGAAAACGAAGCAAGCAAGGAAGCCGATGGCAAAGTGAAGGATTAAAACACCGCATGAAGAAACAAGAACAGACTGCCCGCTAGGAATTGTTCTCCTATGAACGTGACAGCGGAATCCGCTGGGATTACGTTGTTCAAGGAGAGCAGTTGGCGAGAGGCAGTCTGTTTTTTGTGTGGCAAGATAAAATATTACTTCCTCGTATTTACGCCGAGAATCCCGCCCGCAGAAGCTGCGACCATGCATAAGCCGGTGAGCAGAAGCGTATGGAGCGAGAAGCCGACATTAAACCCTAAGAAACCGACCAAGATGATAATTCCCGCATAGAACAGACCGACTAATCCTCCGTTCATCCAGCCTTTGCGAAGGGAATGCCTACCAGCCGCAAATCCCCCTGTCAATACCGAAGCTCCATGTATGACGTAAGCTGCTGCACTTAACGAGTGTTCGCGAAAGTCGCTCAGCCACAGCATCAGAGAGAGGATGATCGTACATACGGCCATAAACACAAAGGAATAGACCAGTCCCGTCATCAGGGGCGGTTTTACTTTAACCGGATTAACATTGCCGACAGTCGCCATCTATCTATACCTCCTATCGAGTGATCGTCTGTTGTTACATTGTATGGTCAAGCCTGAATGCTTAGAACTGCTTGAACCTATGCTGTTTGTTTGTATGAACGGTTGAGATGCAAGTCGAGAGTATTCTGACTGCCAACAATTGAAGGCGGTGCGGCCGCATGATCGCAGGCACACCCGGTCACAATAGGATGTACGACTTGTGGAGTGCCAACTTCGATGCGGAGGGAGCCATGCCGGAATGGAACTGACGACGATCTTCTTACGCACGCTGCTGATGTACTTCCTGGTCTTCCTCGCATTGCGTTTGATGGGCAAACGGGAGATCGGCAAGCTGTCAGTCTTCGATCTGGTGAACTCGATCATGATCGCGGAGCTGGCCGTCCTGACGATTGAAGATACGAATACTGAGATCATCAAGGGCATCCTGCCGATGGCGGTGTTAGTCGGCATCCAGATCATCCTCGCCTTCATCTCTTTGAAGAACGAGAAGCTGCGGCGAACCTTCGACGGATTACCCAGCGTGCTTGTGGAGAACGGAGAGATTCGGGATCAAGAGATGCGAAGGCTCCGGTATACCTTGGATGATCTGCTGCTGCAGCTAAGAGAGAACAAGATTTACAACCCTGCCGATGTGGAATTCGCGGTTCTGGAGACCACCGGGAAGCTGACGGCTTTTGATAAGAAAAGCATGGGGAAGGAAGGCAGCCAGCAGCTGCCGCGTGTGAATATTCGCTACGAAGGTTTGCCTCTGCCGCTGATCATGGACGGTAAAGTGCTGGACGAGAACTTAGAGAAGATCGGACAGAACCGATTCTGGCTCCGGGAACAGATCCGGAAGCGCGGAATTAAGGACTTCAAGAGCATCTTCCTGTTGACGATCGATCATAAAGGACAGCTGTATATTGACAAAAAAGATACCAAAGAATCCTAAAACGAAGAGATGGAGAGAACAGCGCCCCGTCTGCAGCAGGTCTATTTTATTCTCCTGAGCCGCGGTCCAAGCCAGGGAATGCGGATGAGGTCATGCTTGTCGATCAAGCCGCAGTAGAATACGGCGGCCAGATAGACGGTAAGTCCGATGCCGATCGATGCGAGCAGGTTCAGCCAGCCGGAGGTCTGCCACAGCACGGAGCGGGCAAGCAGCATCACGATGCCCATGGCGGCAGAACAGCCCGCCGTCATGAACACATCGGCGGTCCGCAAACGGAAGCGAATCGTCCGCATCACGCTGATGTAGTGCAGCAAGGAAACCAGCACGATGTTCACATTGATCGCCAGGATGACGCCGACGATGCCGAGTTTCAGCTTGGCAGCCAACAGTACGATGAGTGTCAGTTTCACACATGCCCCTGCGAAGGAGTTGAACAGGGCTTGGCCCGGATGGTCAAGGGCTTGCAGAGCGGCTTGCAGCGGGTTCTGAAAATACAAAAAGATCGCAGCGGGCGCCATCAGTCTGAGGAGATGGCCGATTGAACCATCAGCATAGAGATAATAGGTCAGCGGGTCCGCCAGCAAATACATGATCACGGCAAAGGGTGCCCCTGCGACCAGAGCGAGACGCATCGATTGATGCAGCCGTTTGTGAATCGTTCTCATGTCGCCGCGGGCAGAGGCTTCAGACAGGGACGGGACCAGGGAGACGGATAAGGAATAAGTGAGCACCCCCGGCAGGAGCAGGATCGGAATCACCATCCCCTGCAGCGCTCCATACTGGGCGGTGGCCATCGCGGTGGCGATGCCTGCGGCGGCGAGGCTGTGCACGGTGATGATCGATTCCAGCAGATAGGAACCGGAACCGACGAACCTTGCCGCGGTTACAGGAATCGAAGTCTGCATCAGCTTGCGAAAGGCGGCGCGGTGCCTCCCTCTGGAGTAAGGAACAGCATGTGCAGCCGCATGTGCAGGCGCGGTGCTCAGCAGGTGGTGCCGACGGTACATCATGAGGAGTGCGATCAATCCGCCGATCTCGCCCAAGAGCACGCCGGCCATGGCACCGGCGGCTGCCCATTCCACCCCGTAGGGGAGCAGGAACCAGGCGAAGAGGAGCATAGCGAAGATGCGCACGATGGTTTCAAGGATCTGCGATGCGGCCGTTGGAATCATGTTCTGCCTTCCTTGAAAATAGCCGCGGAATACAGAGGAGATGCCGACGACGGTGATGATCGGGCTCATCACCGCGATCGTCGGGATCACCCGGCGGTCCGTCATGAGATGCGTCCCGGCGTAGGGAGCGATCCACAGGCAGAACAGCGAGAAGCATAGGCCGCCGACGATGACGAAGGTGAGGGAGACGCGCAGGATGCGCCGCACCATCTGCTCATCCCCCGATGATTCCGCTTCAGAGACCAGTTTGGCGATGGCAAGCGGCAGCCCCCCTGTGATGATGGTGATCAAGATATTAAGCAGCGGATAGCCCATCTGGTAGAGCCCGACGCCTTCCGCGCCGATGACCCGCGGCAAGGTGATGCGCGGCACGAAGCCTAATATGCGGTTAATGATTCCTGCGGCCAGGAGGATGATCGTACCATGGATGAAGGATTGTTTGATTTTGTTCACTATACCCTGCTCCTTGAATAGGCGATCAAATGGATTACATATTTCATGCATATGCGGAAGAGGGCCAAGCCTATGCTTGAAACTTTGGTCAAGCTGCTGCAGGCGCGGAGATGCTGATCGCTAAAACGTTTGCAGGAATTTGCGGGCTCGCGGCGAAAAAGTATAGAACACATAGTCGGTGCGGAAACGGAGGGTTGTCATCATGAAACACATTAAGGAACAACATGCAGATCTGCTAGGAATTGACAAGGAGGAATCGGCAGCGCGAGATGTTCAGGCCCCGAAGAAACCGGGCATGGATGTGCTGATCGAAGGAAACATCGAACATAACCGCGCGCACCAATCAGAATCTGCATCTGCACAAGCACCGGAGAAAACCATAGAAGTAGAAGCGATCGAGAATCCGCTGGGACCAGAGACTCCTCGAGGGGCAGCGGATGACAGCGATGATGCGGAATTCTTGAACCGGGCCATCGAAGAACTTTGCATGAGCAAGGCAGAAGAGTTTGCCCTGCTGGGCTATGATGGCATCACGGGCAAGGAGATCTGGGAGTTCTTGAGCGAGAATTATGCCAAGACAGGGATTCCGCCCTTGCATCGCTTGGTAGACGATATCTTGTCTCTTAAGGTGACGACCTATATGAACTGGCTGACATTGAACGCGTATAAAGGGTTTAAACTCGACGAATAGGATACGCGGCAGATGCCGGCTCGTTTGCGATTCCGTTTTACGGCAGGTATAATAGCAATATTGAGCTGTTGAAGGGAGTTTATCCTGCATGAAAAGATTAGTCGCATTCATCTTAACTACAGCAGTTACACTAGCACTCATCATTGGAACCGTTCCGACGATTCTCGATTCCGTCAAACTCGGACTCGATTTGAAGGGCGGTTTTGAAATTTTATATGAAGCTTCGCCTTTGGAAGAAGGGCAGCAGGTGACCCGCGAGGCGCTGGTGGTCACCGCGAAGAACCTGCAGAAACGAGCCGACGTCGTCGGCGGTGTGGGTGAACCCGAGATCTATCCGGAAGGGGAGAACCGCATCCGCGTACGCATCGCCGGTGTGGAGAATATCGACGAGGTGCGGAAACGGATGAAGGACCCCGCCGTGCTCACCTTCCGCAGCAATGACGGCTGCAGCGAGGATGAACCATTCTGTAAGATCGAGCTGCGGGGCACCGATTTCGTTGAAGGCTCCGCGACAGTGGGCTACGACGAACTTCGCCGGCCGCTTGTCAATATCGAATTGGTAGACGGTCAGAAGTTTTATGAGATTACGGACAGGCTGTCCAGGAAGATCCCGCCTAACAATTTACTGGCAATCATGCTGGATGACGAGATTATCTCGGCGCCGGAAGTACAATATCCGATCAGCGGCGGGAAAGCGACGATCACGGGACAAAGAACGGTGCAGGAAGCCCAGGAACTGGCCGATACGATTAATCTCGGCGCTTTGCCGCTTAAACTGGAAGAGAAGTACATACAGCAAGTCGATGCCTCGCTTGGACGGGCATCACTGGATCAGACGATGCAGGCGGGCATCATCGGTTCGATCTTGATCCTGCTGTTCATGTTGATCTATTACCGGCTGCCGGGGGCAGTGGCTTCCTTTACGTTAATCGTCTATGTCTGGATTCTGCTCATCGTTTTCAATTTGCTGAATGCGACGCTGACCTTGCCGGGGATCGCTGCTTTCGTCCTGGGGATCGGCATGGCTGTCGATGCGAACATCATCACCTATGAGCGATTCCGCGAGGAACTGCGCATCGGCAAGAGCGTCTTATCGGCGGTGCGTTCCGGTTCGAAGACATCGCTCAGGACGATCATCGATGCCAACTTGACGACGGTCGTAGCAGCTGCGGTGCTCTTCTTCATGGGACAAGGCGCGATCAAGGGTTTCGCCCTGACCTTGATCCTGAGCATCGCGGTGGGGATGTTCACCAACGTTCTTCTGTCCAGAGCGCTCATCCTGTGGCTTGTGCGCACAGGAAAGTTCAACAAGCCGGGATATTTTGGCGTGAAGCCGGAGGAGATCAAGAGCCTCTCGTCGAAGACGGATCTGCACGAGAAGGCGATCAGCAAGTTCGACTTTATCCGCCACGGCAAGAAGGCGTATGCTTTCTCGATTCTCTTGACCTTGGCGGGCGTGCTGTCAATGGCATTCGCTGGATTTAATTACGGCGTTGACTTCAAAGCGGGGACTACCCTTGATATCACGCTTAATCAAAGCACAAGCGAGGAAGTCATCGATGAATTGGTCGCAGAAGCGGAGCTTGCGCCGGCAACGCGCAACCTCGGCGGGGCGAATCGCGATCGGATCACGTTTCGCTTCGATCATGTGCTCACAGAACAGGAAATCGACCGCCTCGAGGCGGTCATCGATGAACATTTTGGAGAGGGAAGCGCCTCTTATGAACAGAATACTGTAGACCCGGTATTGGCCTTCGAGATGCGGAATCTGGCCTTGATCGCGGTACTTACCGCAAGTGTGTTCATCTTGGGCTATATCCTCATCCGCTTCGAATGGCGGTTCGCTGTGGCTGCGATCATCGCACTCTTGCACGACGCCTTCGTCGTGATCAGCATCTTCTCGATCTTGCAATTGGAAGTGAACTTGACCTTCATCGCGGCAATCTTGACGATCATCGGATATTCGATCAACGATACGATCGTCATCTTCGACCGTATCCGGGACAACCTGCGTTTCGCCAAGTTAAAGGACAAGCAGGATCTCAAGGAGATCGTGAACAACAGCTTGTGGCAGACCTTGGGCCGCACGATCAATACGCTGATAACGCTGCTTATGACTTCTGTGGCGCTCATGATCTTCGGCAGCGAATCGATCTTCCTGTTCTCCTTAGCGATCACGATCGGGATTACCTTCGGCGGATATTCTTCGATCTTCATCGCCAGCCCGATCTGGATGTCGCTGAAACTCAAGTCGCTGCAGAAGCCGACCGCAAGCGAATGATCAACGCTTGCATGAGCTTCATTCGAAGGATCACCGCACGAGGGATGATCGCTCGAAGGATGTTCTCATGGGAATGCTCTCATGCGGCTTATCACATGAAAGATCATCGCGTTGAATTCATGACGATATGATGCAAGTCAACGAAAGACCTGCTGACCCCCATCCATGAAGCTGAGGACGCAGCAAGTTCACTCGCTGCAGAGGTTGCCATGGATGGGGTTGAGGCATGGAGAGGGGGCAGAACAGGGTGCTTGCATCCAGAACGCGCTGGGTCATCCCAGCGGTTGAATATGAAGAGGCAGAACGCCTGGCAGACCTGTGCGGAATTCATCCGCTGGTTGCCAGGCTTCTCTTGGTAAGGGGATATGATACTCCTGAGCAGATTCGCGCCTTCCTGCAGGAGGACGGCGGCAGCAGGCATGATCCCTATCTGCTGGACGGGATGCGGGAAGCGGTCGAGACGATACGCAGAGCGCTCCAGGAAGAGAAGCACATCCGCATCTATGGGGACTATGATGCGGACGGGATTACGAGTACGGCTTTGATGACGTGGCTGATGAGGGAACTCGGGGCGAAGTTCGACACCTATATCCCGCATCGTGTACATGAGGGATATGGGCTTCATCGGGAAGCCCTTGACAAGGCAAAGCAGGACGGAGTGGATCTGATCATCACGGTGGATACCGGCATAAGCGCCTATGAGGAAGCGCAGTATGCTGAATCGCTGGGCATTGAGCTGGTGATCACAGACCATCATGAACCGCCCGAGCGATTGCCGCAAGCAGCTGCGGTGATCAACCCCAAGAAACCCAATTGCTCATATCCTTTTAAGCAATTGGCGGGAGTCGGTGTGGCGCTCAAGCTGGCGCAAGCCCTCATAGGAGAGGTGCCGGCGCGATTCATCGAGCTGGCGGCTGTGGGTACCATCGCCGATCTCATGCCCCTGATCGATGAGAATCGCGCCATCGTAAGAGAGGGGTTAGCTGCCATGCAGCGGAGCTCCTCGGCGGGGCTGCGGGCCCTGTTCCAAGTTGCCGGATTAGAAGGCAGGGCGATCACCGCGGGCCATATCGGTTTTGCGATCGGACCGCGCATCAATGCCAGCGGCAGGTTAACTTCCGCGGACATCGCCTTAAACCTGCTCATCACTGAAGATGAACAAGAAGCTTATGAACTGGCTAAGGAATTGGATGAACTGAACCGCGACCGGCAGCGCATCGTTGATGAAACGTTGGAAGAAGCACTGCAGATGCTGATGGATCGATACGGGGATGAGGCGAACCTCCCGCCGGTGATCATCGCCGCTAGCGGTCATTGGAATGCCGGCGTTATCGGCATCGTGGCGGCCCGCTTGTTGGAGCGGTTCTACCGTCCGACTCTCGTCTTCACCTCCGATCCTGAGACGGGACTCTCGAAGGGGTCGGCCCGCTCCATCCACGGCTTCGATATCTATCGGGCGCTGGCGGAATGCGCGGATCTGTTAGATCACTTCGGCGGTCACCAGGCGGCCGCGGGGATGACGCTGTCCGCGGAGCGCTTGGAGGAGCTTCAAGAACGCTTGAATGCCTTGGCACGCGAGCAGCTTACTGAAGAGGATTATATCCCGCTGACGGAAGTGGATCTTCGCTGCGGTCTTGCGGATTGTACGATTGAATTGATCGAGCAGCTCGAGCGATTAGCGCCCTTCGGCATCGGCAACCGCTCGCCGAAGCTGCTGATCCCGCAGGCAGCGGTGAAGGAGATGCGCAAGATCGGCAAGGAAGGACAGCACCTCAAGCTGCTGCTGAGCGATCAGACAGGACTTGTCTTGGATGCGGTCGGCTTCGGCTTCGGGCATCTGCAAGCTCATATCGCTGCCCAGGCAAAGGCGGATGTCGTCGGTGAGCTGCAGGTGAATGAATGGAACGGGATGCGCAAACCGCAGCTTCTGATCCATGACATCCGTGTGAATCATCTGCAGGTCTTCGACTGGCGCGGTCTGAAACCGACGCTGCAAGCGGCCGTGGCGGGCGTACGTCATATGCCGGGACTGCGGGAACAAGCGGCCTTCGTCATCTGTGACAGCAGCCCGTACTGGATCCAGGTCATCGAAGCGATGTTCGGCAAGCAGCGTATCTTGCTTCTTCAGGATGACGGGAACCTTAGGCCTCTGCATTCCGATCCATCGCCGCAGCCGTATACCGATCTGATTCTTGTTCAGCTGCCGCACAGCAGCGAGACCTGGAAACGGATGTTAAGGAGGTACGGCAGCCAGCTGGAACGCTTATGCATCTGGCTCGCTGATGCAGAGCTCTGGGCAGCCGGCTGTCCGCCGCGGGAGAGATTCAAACATGTCTACGCTCATCTGCGGCAGCAGCGGAGCTGGCCTGCGGCTGACACCCGTTGGTTTCGGATCATCAGTCAGCGGACGGGCCTTGCGGATGCCGATGTCGCTTGGATCATCCGCGTCTTCGAGGAATTGGAGTTTGTGGTCAGGGAAGGCGACCGCATGAACTATGTCCCCAAACCAGTGCCGCGCGAACTGTCGGAATCCAAGCTGTTCACCATGCGAAAGCGCGGACAGCCGCTGGCGGAATCACTCCTGCTTATGACGACACAGCAGCTGACAGAGACGATCTATGAGATGATCCAGTCGGAAGTCAGCCAAGCGGGATGATGCCAGCAGGATGATGCGGGATCATCCAGCATGGAGCTGAGAACTCCAAGCTTAATCTGGCTTAATCCATATACTTAATTGTATGAAGGTGGGACCTATATGCTTAATTTCAAAGAATACATCCGCGTAGTTGAAGATTTTCCGCAACCGGGCATTCGCTTCAAAGACATCACAACCTTGCTGCAAAACGGAGAGGTCTATCGGGAGGCGATCAACACCCTTAAAGAACAACTCTCTGATCTGAAGATCGATATGGTCGCAGGCCCTGAAGCACGGGGATTCGTCATCGGCGCTCCGCTGGCCTACGCGCTGGGCACAGGATTCGTGCCGATTCGCAAGAGCGGCAAACTGCCATATCGCTCGATCGAGGCTGATTATTCCTTAGAATACGGCAAGGATAAGCTGGCTGTTCACGAGGATGCGATTCAGCCGGGTCAGAATGTATTGATCGCCGATGATCTGCTGGCGACGGGCGGCACGATCTCAGCCTGTGTTGAGCTCATCGAACGGTTGGGCGGCCGCGTGGTCGCAGCCTCCTTCTTGATCGAACTGTCCTATCTCCACGGCAGAGAGAAGCTGAAGGACATCCCGATTCATACACTTGTGACTTATTGATCATTTTGAACCCCATATATAACCAAATGAGCGGGCGCAATAGTGCTTTCGATTCGGACAAGAGTTGACGGAACTGGCGCAACCATTCATAATGAATAGAAAACCCACATTGAGGTATGAGGCGACTGCTATGCTTACTACAGAGGAAGGAATTCAGATGGGCATCGATCAACTGCTTGCTAAAGCCGGGCAATATCTAAAACCGAATGATCTGGAGCGTATACGCAAAGCTTATGATTTTGCGGAGAAAGCCCATGCCGGACAAATCCGCAAATCGGGCGAACCGTATATCCTCCATCCCTTGGCCGTTGCGGAGATCCTCGTCGATATGCAGCTGGATGTCACGACGTTGGAAGCAGCGCTGCTTCATGATGTCGTCGAGGATACGAACGTCACCTTGGAGATGGTAGAAGAGCAGTTTGGCCCCACATGTGCGAAGTTGGTCGATAGTCTGACGAAACTGGAGAAGATCCAATTTAAGACGAAGGAAGAGCAGCAGAACGCCAACTACCGGAAGATGATCGTCGCCATGGCTCAGGACCTTAGAGTCATCCTGATCAAACTGGCCGATCGACTGCACAATATGCGCACGCTCAAGTATCAATCAGAGGACCGGCAGCGCAAAATCGCCGAAGAAACCTTGGAGATCTACTGTCCGCTGGCCCACAGGCTTGGAATCTCAGCGATCAAATGGGAGATGGAGGACATCTCGCTTCGCTATCTCAATCCCCAGCAATATTACCGCATCGTTAATCTGATGAAGAAGAAGCGGGCGGAACGGGAACAGTACATCGAATTGTGTATCGAGAAGATCTCCGAGAAATTGGCGGAGACAGGCATCCGCGGCGAACTGTCCGGCCGTCCAAAGCATATCTACAGCATCTACAAGAAGATGACGACGCAGAACAAACAGTTCAATGAGATCTACGACCTCTTGGCGATTCGCATCCTGGTCGATACGATCAAAGACTGCTATGCGACGCTTGGCATCGTGCATACCCTGTGGAAACCGATGCCCGGACGGTTCAAGGATTATATCGCGATGCCTAAGCCGAATATGTATCAATCCCTGCACACGACGGTGATCGGACCGAACGGTGAGCCGCTGGAAGTCCAGATCCGCACTTATGAAATGCATAAGACCTCTGAGTATGGGGTTGCTGCACACTGGGCTTATAAGGAAGGCACCGTCGTGCCGAGCGGCAGTTTCGAAGAGAAGCTCAACTGGTTCCGGGAGATCCTCGAGCTGCAAAATGAAGTCCGCGACGCTTCTGAATTCATGGAATCCCTGAAAGTGGACTTCTTCTCCGATCTCGTCTATGTCTTCACGCCGAAAGGCGAAGTGATTGAACTGCCGGCCGGTTCTGTCCCTCTGGACTTCGCTTACCGCATCCATACCGAAGTCGGGAATCGAACGATCGGCGCTAAGGTGAACGGCCGGATCGTTCCCCTCGATCATAAGCTCAAAACCGGTGATATCGTCGAGATCCTCACCTCTAAGCACTCCTACGGGCCCAGCCAGGATTGGCTGAAGATCGCCCAGTCATCCAATGCGCGCAGCAAGATCAGACAGTGGTTCAAGAAGCAAAAACGCGAGGAAAACATCAAAGCCGGCGAACAAGCCATCGAACGCGAGCTGAAGCGGCTCGGTTATGAACCGCACGAGGTCATGACAGATGACAATCTGATGGAAGTAGCGAAGAAATTCGCCTTCCAGGATATCGATGATATGCTGTCCGCAGCCGGCATAGGCGGCATTACCCCGTCCCAGATCTGCACGCGCCTGCTCGATCGCTTCCGCAAAGATCAAGATGACGAGGTCGAGCTGACTTCCGAGGTGAAAGAGATCCGGTCAACGGCGCACAAGAGTCGTCCTACACACGGCATCCGAGTGAAGGGCGTGGACAATATCATGGTCCGCTTCGCACGATGCTGCAACCCGGTTCCGGGGGATGAGATCTTAGGTTATATCACGAGGGGGCGCGGTATATCGGTGCATCGCGCGGATTGCAACAACCTGCCCGTCGTCGATGATCTGGACGAGTCCAACCGTCTGATCGAAGTGGAATGGGAAGCGAATGTCGATGCAACCTATAACGTCGATATCGAGATCCTTGGGCATGATCGGCGCGGACTGCTGAATGATGTGCTGCAAGTTGTATCCGAAAGCAAGACGATCATCGCTGCGGTATCAGGTCGTTCTGACAAAAATAAGATCGCGCATATCCATATGTCGCTGCTCATCCGCAACAAGGATCATCTATATCAGATTGTAGAGAAGATCAAGCGCGTGAATGATATCTTCTCGGTACAGAGACTCATGCATTGATTCAGGAACATCTTGTGCAAAGTTCCATGCGATACCTGGTGTGATATGACGAGGATCATTTCATCAAGACGAAAGACGAACCGAAGTTCCCGCTGTCGGAGTACGAAGCGGGAGTTTGTCATTATATGGGCTGCTTTAGGAGAGATGAAGGAAGAAACGGCAAGCGTAAGATGAGCTCTTCGCCGTTAACTTTGGTAATCAGGGAGGTATGAATTGTGCGAGTAGTCGTACAGCGCAGCAAGGAAGCGCGTGTAGAAGTAGATGATAAGACGGTGGGCGAGATCAAACAAGGTCTTGTGTTGTTAGTAGGATTCCGTCATGAGGACACCGAAGCGGATCTCAAGTGGATGGCGGAGAAGGTGGTGAACCTGCGGATCTTCGAGGATGAGGATGGCAAGATGAACCTTAGTCTGCTCGATGCAGGAGGCCAGATCCTCTCCATCTCCCAATTCACCTTGTACGGAGATTGCCGCAAAGGCCGCAGGCCTAATTTCATGGCGGCAGCCCGCCCGGAGCAGGCGGAGCGGTTGTATGATCAGTTTAATGAAGCGCTGCGAGGATTGGGTGTAGAGGTTCAGACCGGCCGGTTCGGCGCGATGATGGATGTCACGCTGACCAATTGGGGACCGGTGACCCTGGTAATCGACAGCGAACAACGGGGCGCTTAAGCAGACGGATACCGTGATTGAACTTGATGGGACCGGGGTATGCTAAGGCTGACCATCCCGCAGGTGAGGTATCCGAAAGGTATGAGACAGTCGACCAAACAAAGACTCGCTGCCAAGTCACAGTTGCAGGCGCTGCATCACGATGTACGTGAATCGATGCATGCGGAGCAAGCATCATTAGCGCCGCGATCGTTGCTGAGTGAAGCTTATGTAGAACCTTTGCGAACTTTTGATCATGGCGTATTTCCAAGACGATGGCCATAATAAGGAGAATATTGGAACCTATAACATTGGAACGTATGTAGGTGAAGCTCTTGCACCAGGTGATGCGAGAGCTTCGACCGCTTGGCTGCGATCGTATATAAGCGCATGTTTAGAGCACTCTTCTAGCCGTCACATAGCGATCTGCCCATTTGCCGCTAGTCAGGCTGGAGATATGCACATCGCTGCCATTCACATCGAGGATATGGATGAACTTCCCGTTTCCGATGTAGATCCCCACGTGACTGATTGCAGAGCTGGAACTGCTGCTGCTGAAGAAGACGAGATCCGCCTTACGCAGATTGGATTTTTTGACAAAGGTTCCAGCCTTCTTCTGATAACGAGTTCCCCACTTCAGATCGATCCCATGCTTCGCATAGACATACTGTGTAAACGATGAACAATCGAAGATAAGACGGCGTGCATTGCGCGTGCCGAAATCATATTCTGCACGGCCGATCAGTGACTTAGCCGTAGCGATAATCGCATCCGCCTTAGAACTGCTGGGTGCTGCATGAGCAGTGGTCGTGATCGTCAGGGTCAGGAGCAATGCCGTGAGCATAAGAGCTGCGAACTTCTTCATCCTCTCTCCCTTCCTTGTCCTATAGATTGATTACCTTTACATAGGGTAACATAATCGGCTTCACATGGGGCTATGTAGATTATGGGAGAGCGGGGATGTGTATCCCTTCGAGATCAGTGAAAGCGCTTCGAAGAGGAAGATGTGAAGTTCATCGGTTAAAGGTATAGGCGAAGCAGGTGATGTATGTTACAATGACGGTGGTTTATGGTGGTTTTTCTAAGAAGGAAGTGAGGTCTTAAGTCAATATGATCGTTCGGATTGAACGGATGGGTTTTGAAGATTTTCAAGCGGAACTCTTTCATATGCTGCGGACATTCTACGACTCAGTAGATGTCATCTATGAGGATGCTCAGGAAGAGCCGGATGCAGTGCTGCGGATCGAAGCCGGCGGCTCTTGGGATTCTGAGATCGAAGTACGGGGAAGCTTCATACATGAGGGCATTGAGCGGCACGAGACCGTGCGGCTGTCACCGGAAGAGCTGGCCTCAGCCCGTGATGAGCGGCAGGCATTAAAGCGATCCGTGCAGATCTGTGTGCTCGAGCTGCTGCGCGGAGTGACGGGGCTTACGCAGCCGTGGGGCGTGCTTACCGGTGTGCGGCCGATGAAGCTGATGCACAACCTGATCGCAGCTCACGGGCGTGTCGAGGCGGAGAGAATCCTTGCCGAGGAATACCTCGTGACCCCCGCTAAGATCAAACTGCTCAGTGAGGTGGCACAGCGTCAACTGGACGTATTGCCGGATCTATACGATATGGGACAAGAGGTCAGCATCTATATCGGCATTCCGTTCTGTCCGACGAAGTGTGCATATTGCACGTTTCCGGCCTATGATATCCGAGGGAATAACGGGTCTGTCGAGGAATTTCTCATCGGCTTGGACCAAGAGATCAGGGCGATCGGGGCCTGGCTGAAGGAATATGATCTTGGAATTACGACGATCTATTGGGGCGGGGGCACGCCGACAAGCATCAGCGCCGAACAGATGGAGGCGTTGTTCCAAGCGATGCATGAGAGCTTCCCGAAGATGGGTGAGGTGCGGGAGCTGACGGTGGAGGCGGGCAGACCGGATACCATCACGCCGGAGAAGATCGAAGTGATGAAGCGCTGGGGTGTGGACCGCATCAGCATCAATCCGCAGAGCTTCACCCAGTCGACCCTCGATGCGATTGGACGGCACCATACAGTGCAGGAGACGGTGGAGAAGTTTCAGCTAGCCCGGCAGATGGGGATGAACAACATCAACATGGATCTGATCATCGGCCTGCCCAATGAGGATGTCTCCGTTTATGCCCGATCTTTGGAGGAAACAGCGAAGCTGATGCCTGAATCGCTCACGGTGCATACGCTGTCGTTTAAGCGGGCTTCCAAGATGACGAAGAACCGCGGGCAGTATCGGGTGGCAGAGCGACATGAGATCGAGGAGATGGTGCGCATGACGAACGAATGGACGGAAGCGCACGGTTATGTACCTTACTATCTGTATCGGCAGAAGAATATTCTCGGCAATATGGAGAATGTCGGATATGCGCTGCCCGGGAAGGAAAGTCTGTATAACATCATCATGATGGAAGAACGCCAGTCGGTGATCGGTCTTGGCTGCGGTGCGGTGAGCAAGATCGTCTGGCCGAAGCGCGGCGACGGATCGGCAGAAGAACCGCAGCGCGTGGAACGCATGCCGAATCCGAAGGAACCCATGGCGTACAACAGCCAGTACCAAGCGTATATTGACAAAAAGCTGCGCTTGCTCGAAGAAGCTTACGGAACCAAGGCCGAAAAAGCGCTTTAAAATTTGTAAACCTCCTGTAATATTTCATTAACCCTGATTTAACAAAGCCCTCCTATAATAAAAGCATACCCCCTTTAATTGATATATTTTCGCTAGGCTCGCGGGCAGCGGGCCTTTTTTCTTCTTCGAAAAGGAATGAACCACCGTGATCAGATGATGTTGGTCACGGGGTTTTTGAGCCGATGCTTCTGGAAATCTAAAAATGATTCTTCCGCCGCGCGGAAGGATGCTGAGTCGCCAGAAAGTGTTGACTCAGGCTGTAGGGGTGCACTGAAGTGGGCTGAGTCGCCAGAAAGTGTTGACTCAGCCTGTAGGGGTGCACTGAAGTGGGCTGAGTCGCCAGAAAGTGTTGACTCAGGCTGTAGGGGTGCACTGAAGTGGGCTGAGTCGCCAGAAAGTGTTGACTCAGCCTGGAGAGGTGAACGGAGTCTGCTGATCCGACAAATACTATCGTCTCAGAAAGAATAAGTGCGCCGGGCATGCAGAACCCAGAAATACGATCGTCTCAGCTGTGTGCTTGACTTTGGCTGGCCTACATATTACAATCAATAAATAATGTCGAATCGATATGGACAACTTCGGTGAAGGGAAGGAGTAGTCCGCAACCGCTGATAACAGAGAGGAAGTCCTGGGCTGGAAGACTTCCCAGACGGACGGATGAACGACATCCCGGAGAACCTGCAGGGAACGAGCCGGCAGCGGTTCCTTAGAACCGTCGGCTTCAGTAGTTGCCAGGCGCGCGGCGAGCGTTATTCGCTTAATGAGGGAATGCCTCGGCTGGATCGATCATCAAGATCGATTATTCGGTCTCTTCTTCGGCATTCCGAATGTGGGTGGCACCACGGGTGATTGATTGCAATCTCTCGTCCCTGTATTGACTTTGTAAGCGGAAGTCGTGGGACGGGAGATTTTTTGTGTGGCGGGATATTCTGCTCGGAATATCCAATATGAACAGTGCTTGCATTCACTTGCTTGCATTCGCATGTATTCACTGCTGGGTAAGTGCAGCAACAATATCTGCAGCAAGGGGGTTATCGAAGTGGCATTTCAGAAACCTAAAGGCACCCAAGACCTGTTGCCGGGTACGGTGGAGAAGTGGCAATACCTTGAATCGGTGGCGAGGGATCTCTGCCGCAGATTCAACTATAAGGAGATTCGCACGCCGATCTTCGAACAGACGGAATTGTTTCAACGCGGTGTCGGTGAAACTACGGATATCGTAGAGAAGGAGATGTACACGTTCCTGGATAAAGGGAAGCGAAGCATGACCTTGCGCCCGGAAGGAACGGCAGGCGTCGTTCGCGCCTATGTCGAGAATAAGCTGTACGGAGAACCGGATGTAACGAAACTGTTTTACATAGGTCCGATGTTCCGCTATGAACAACCTCAGGCCGGACGGTACAGACAACTGCATCAGTTCGGGATCGAGGCCTTCGGATCTGTGGATCCAGCGCTCGATGCAGAAGTGATCGCGCTTGGACACATGTTCTATCAAGAGATTGGTCTGCGGGATGTGATCGTCGAGATCAATTCCGTCGGCAATGCTCCAAGCCGTGCTGCCTATCGCGAGACTCTCAAAGCCTATCTCAAGCCGATGCTGCCAGAGCTCTGCAAGGATTGTCAGTCGAGGTATGAGCGCAACCCGCTGCGGGTCCTGGACTGCAAGGTAGACCAGGAGAAGTTTGCAGACGCGCCATCCATACTGGACAGCTTGGATGAGGAGTGCCAAGAGCATTTCGATGCCGTCAAGCAGCTCCTCACCGACATGGGGATCGAATACCGCATCAACCATCGTCTTGTGCGCGGATTGGATTACTACACCCACACGGCCTTCGAATATAAGGCGGGCGGGATCGGCGCGATCGATACGATCGGCGGCGGCGGCAGGTATAACGGGCTTGTCGCTGAGATCGGCGGTCCGGACCAGCCCGGAGTCGGTCTGGGGCTGGGGATCGAGCGCGCACTGCTTGTGATGGAGGCGCAGGGCGTAGAGATCCCCAGAGAGGAGCCTCTGGATGTTTACCTGATCGGATTAGGGGAACAAGCCGCGCGGGAAACGGCGGGCTTGTTATTCAAACTCCGTGCTGCAGGGATTCGTGCCGAAAGGGATTATCTCGGACGCAAGATCAAGGCTCAGATGAAAGCCGCGGACAGGGCGCAAGCGAGATATGCGGGGATCCTGGGCGATGATGAGCTGGCGCAGGGCGTGATCACACTGAAGAATCTGGCTACCGGCGAGCAGGAGACGGTGCCGCTGGATCAACTGGCGGACAAGCTCAAAGAAGCTCCAGCAGAATAATCGAGCCCTAATGATCGAGCCGCTGAGCGGGCTGAGTGGTCTGGCGAGTCATCTGCCAAGCAAGCATTTAAGCTTGTCAGTTGAATATACGACATACCTGCCAGAGCATACGAGTTATCTGCCTGTCATACATGCAGATCTGCTGAGCATACAAGCATATCTGCTCTGTATACGAGAACAACCGCAACCGAATAAGTGAAAGGGGAACTGAAGGAATGTTAGAGAGAACACATCAATGCGGCAAGATTACCAAAGCCGACATCGGTCAGACCGTCGTGTTGAACGGTTGGGTTCAACGTCGGCGCGACCTGGGAGGCGTGCTGTTCATCGACCTGCGTGACCGCAGCGGCATCGTGCAGATCGTCTTCAACCCGGAGTTCAACGAGGAAGCTCATGCGATCGCAGACCGCGTGCGCAATGAATATGTGTTGGCCGTGCGCGGCACGGTTGTAGAGCGCGATCCGGAGACGGTGAACCCGAACCTGGAGACCGGGGAGATCGAGGTGCGCGTGGAAGAGATCGAAGTCCTGAATCCTGCGAAAACACCGCCGTTCTTCATCGAGGACGGCATCGAGATCGATGAGGCGATTCGTCTGAAATATCGCTATCTGGACCTTCGTCGTCCGGAGATGCTGAATACGCTGATGCTGCGCTCGAAGGCAGCGAAGATCTTCCGCGACTTCCTGGACGAAAGAGGATTCTTGGAGATCGAGACGCCGATCTTGACGAAGTCCACACCGGAAGGCGCACGCGATTATTTGGTGCCAAGCCGCGTGCATCCAGGCGAGTTCTTCGCCCTGCCGCAATCGCCGCAGATCTTCAAACAGCTGCTCATGGTCGGCGGCATCGAGCGCTATTATCAGATCGCACGCTGCTTCCGCGATGAAGACCTGCGTGCAGACCGTCAGCCGGAGTTTACACAAGTGGATATCGAGGTCTCCTTCATGAACCAGGACCAGCTGCTGGAGATGATGGAGGAGCTGATCTGCCGCGTCTTCCGCGAGACGATCGGCGTGGAGATCGAGCGTCCGTTCCAGCGCATCACTTACGAAGAGGCGATCGGCAAGTACGGTTCGGATAAGCCGGATCTGCGCTTCGGAATGGAACTGGTTGATCTGACGGATCTCGCAGCGAACTGCGGCGTCAAAGTCTTCGCGAGTGTGGCGCAGAAGGGCGGTCAGGTTAAAGCGATCAATGCCAAGGGATGCGGAACTTGGAGCCGCAAGGAGATCGACGATCTGCTGCCTTTCGCTGAACGCTACGGGGCGAAGGGCCTGGCATGGATCCAAGTGAAGGACGGCGAGATGAGAGGTCCGATCGTCAAGTTCTTCACAGAAGAAGAACTGGCAGAACTCAAAACCCGTATGAATGCTGAAGACGGGGACCTGATCCTGTTCTCTGCGGATACGAAGAAAGTCGTGGCGGACGTTCTTGGCAACCTGCGCCTGAAGATCGGCCGCGATCTTGGTCTCATCGATGACAATGTGTACAAGTTCGCATGGGTCGTCGACTTCCCGCTCCTCAGCTACGATGAAGAAGAGAAGCGGTATGTCGCCGAACACCATCCGTTCACACGTCCGCGGGATGAGGATATCCACTACTTCGATGAGGATCCGTCCAAGATTCGTGCGCAGGCTTATGACCTTGTATTGAACGGTTATGAGGTCGGCGGCGGTTCGATGCGGATCTATAAGCGCGAGATTCAGGAGAAGATGTTCAAGGCGCTCGGCTTTACGATGGAAGAAGCCTATGACAAGTTCGGCTTCCTGCTGGATGCCTTCGAATACGGTACACCGCCGCACGGCGGCATCGCCTTCGGCTTCGACCGTCTCGTCATGCTGCTGGCAGGCCGCAAGAACCTGCGCGATACGATCGCCTTCCCGAAGACGGCCAACGCGACAGATCTGCTCTGCGATGCGCCGTCCGAGGTATCCGACAAGCAGCTGGAAGAGCTGTCGATCCGCGTAGCGCTAAGGCCGCCGGCAAGCAAATAAGCACCGCCCATCCATCTCAACATCATATCGATATGCAGATAAGGCTGCTCGCTCCCTGTGCAGGGTGGGTGAGCAGCCTCTTAGGATAGAGGAGGTTCTGGTCCATTGTTGCACCAATTCTCGCGAACAGAATTAGCGATCGGTCCGGAAGGCATCGAAGTGATGAAGAACAGCACTATCGCCGTGCTCGGCGTAGGCGGCGTCGGTTCGATTGCCGTAGAAGCCCTGGCCCGCGGCGGGATCGGCCGGATCATCATGATCGACAAGGATGTCGTCGACATCACGAACATTAACCGCCAGATTCCTGCCCTGTTGACGACGATCGGGCAGCCGAAGACGGACGTGATGAAGGAACGCTTGAAGCTGATTAATCCCGAATGCGACGCCGTAAGCTTGAAGATGTTTTATACCGAGGAGACCTATGAGAAGTTGTTCGAATATGATTTGGATTACGTCATCGATGCTTCGGACACGATCACTTATAAGATCCATCTCATCAAGCAATGCTTGGAACGCAAGATCCCGATCATCTCCTGCATGGGTGCGGCGAACAAGATGGATCCTACCAAGTTCCGCGTGGCGGACATCTCTGAGACGCGCATGGACCCCATCGCCCGGGTCGTACGGCAGAAGCTGCGCAAAGCCGGCATCTCCAAAGGCGTGAAAGTCGTCTATTCCGAAGAGCCGCCGGTGAAGCAGCGGGAAGATGTCACGCAGCGCATCGTCCCGGAACATGCACCAGAGATCCGCAAGGCGCAGCAGCCGCCGGCCAGCAATTCCTTCGTGCCGCCGGTAGCTGGTTTGATTATGGTCAGCGTCGTCGTGAACGATCTTCTGGCTAAGCACGGCATCGTCGTTGAACGTCATACTTGATCATTCCAGCTTGATGATCATTCCAGCCGCTTCACAGCTGATCTTGTGACCGGGTTCCCATATGAACCCTGGCTTGCCATCCTGTGGAGCGGCTTTTTGTGGTATACGGGGAATGATGACAAAAAATGTAAACACTGCGACCTGTGAAGAGAGAGACAGAACATTCGTTCTCACGAACAGCATCATATGTTACAATGGATTCATGAAGAAACCCATGAAGATCAGGTCATATGAGGAGCCGGATAAAGATGGATTTATTTACTTATCAAGCGGAACAGTCGCCTGCGGGTAAGCTGCTTGCCGACCGTATGCGGCCGGAGACGCTGGATGAATATATCGGACAAGAGCATATCGTCGGAGAAGGGAAACTGCTGAGGCGTGCGATCGAGGCGGATCAATTGAGCTCCATCATCCTGTATGGACCGCCGGGATGCGGCAAGACGACGCTGGCGCATATCATCTCCAAGCAGACGAAGGCGGAGTTCGTCCAATTGAATGCCGTCGATGCCTCGGTCAAAGATGTGCGCCATGTGATCGACCAGGCGAAGATGAACCGCTCGATGTACGGGCGCAAGACGATCCTGTTCCTCGATGAGGTACACCGTTTCAACACCTCGCGTCAAGATGCGCTGCTGCCGGCGGTGGAGAAGGGGGACATCATCCTCATCGGTGCCACGACGGAGAATCCCTTTCACTATGTGAATGGTGCGCTGCTTTCCCGTTCGACGCTGTTCCAGCTGTATCCGCTCAATTATGAACACGCCTTGATCGCCTTGCGGCGAGCGCTGGCTGATGAGCAGAAGGGGCTGGGGATGCTGCCGATCCAATGTGATGAAGAAGCGCTGATGCATATCGCTCGTACTGCGAACGGGGATATTCGCCGGGCGCTGACGGCATTGGAACTGGCAGCGATGACTACGCCGCCGCGGTCGGACGGCACGATTCATATCACCCTTGGGATCGCTGAGGAATCGATTCGGAGGCCCTTGGTGCGGGCGGATGAATCGACGCAATATGACGTGCTGTCAGCATTTCATAAGAGCGTCCGCGGTTCCAGCGATGCGGCGCTGTTCTGGTTCATCTATGCCGTGGAGAAACTGGGCATGGATCCGATGGTGTTCATCCGCAGGCTCATCGTTGCCTGCAGCGAGGATATCGGCCTTGCGAATCCGCAGGCAATGGTGCAAGCGGTGAGCGCGATGGAGGCCTATCATCGGATTGGCTGGCCGGAGGCGAAGTACAATATTGCCCAGGCAATACTCTTCGCCGTTGAAAGTCCAAAATCGAACTCGATCACCAAGGCGCTCAGCAAGATCTCCGAGACGATCGAACGCATCCGCTCGGCGGAGGTGCCCTTGCATCTGCGGGATGCCCATTATAAGGGAGCGGAGCAGCTCGGTCATGTCGGCTATAAGTATCCGCATGATTACCCGGGCCACTATGTGGAACAACAATACCTGCCTGACCCGATCAAGCATGAGGTGTTCTACGAAGCAGGAGAACTGGGCAGCGAAGCGAAGATTCGTTTGAATCAGCAGAATCGGCGGCGTTCGCGCTGATCTGAATGATAAGCGGTCGGAAGGATGATCTAAGCTTTTGTCAGCGCGGTTCCTCATGAGGAATCGCGCTGATTTTCTAAGAATTTTTGCTGTAAGATGTTGTACCATCGTTCGGTCTGCTGTGGATTCTCATCATTGTAATAAATATAGAGATCCGGCAGTTTAATCTGCAGATAGGGCGGATGTGCTTTGAAGATATACAGCCTGGCTTTGCCAAGTTCCCTCAAACGAAAGATTCCGCGCGCATAACGATCCGTCGCTTCACCATTCAACCTGAGGCCGGAAGGTATTTCTTCGACTAAAGAGAGATCTTCGATCTCATCTATCGCAAAGGCATAGTTATACATCGGGTAATGAATCTCCACCTGCTCTTCCGTAATGTTCATTACCGGCGACGTTAATTCGGAACGAATCAACATAAAGGATACGCCGACGATGATCCCGAGAATCAGCACAGCGGTTCCTCCCATGATCATCTTCCCTGCCGCGGTTCCGGTGTTCAGCGTCATGCCTGTGCCGATTCGCTTGTCTACGAATACTCTAGGATCCTTAGGATTATGATAGGTGAAACCGTTCCCCCAATAATCATCGCCGTCTTTCGGTCCATCGGGACCGAGGTTTACATACCATTCTTGCCTTCGCTTCAGATCGAGCAGTTCACGGAATGAGCGGCGAAACGAAGCGGTGACGACCAAGATAAAGGTGCTCATCCACAGCAGAAAATAGACCGTCTGAAAAGCCATCCACTTCTGCAGCAAGAGGAGAGGCCAGACCAGGATCAGTGCCATCACCGTACTGATCACAAGAAGCTGTTTGCGATAGCGTTCCCGGATTTGTCTCACCGGCTCAATATCGGCTGCATGGGCAGGCAGCAGGATGCCTAATAACTGCCCGTCTTTATATCGCGATTGCGACAGATACACAGCCAAGAAGATGACATAGAAGATAACCGCACTAAAAAGTAAGACCCACGTCAAGATGATCTCCCCCTTCTTTCATAGATACCCGAATAACCAATATACCCGAATCACAATGGGCGTCCCAAGGATAGGCGTCCCAAGGCCTGCAATGCTTTATTGCTATCATGTGATATTTTGCTTGCTATTATATAACGAAAGACAGTTGATTCCGTTTCGTACAATTTTCAAAAATATGGTCTTCTGAACAGCGACCGCAGTTAGCGCCCAAACCCATTCCTATTAAAGGGAAAGAATGGTATAATGTTATTCAATTGAAATTCAAATCCATAGTTTAATAGGAAGCGGGTGACGGTTGTTGCGCAAGAAATGGGATGAGCAAACCAAACTGCAATTGGGCATGCTGATCAAGAATCAACTTGATATGCACGTCAAATTAAACGACGCAGTCGATCGGGCTGCAGAAATCCTTCAAGCTCCCAGATCAACCTGCATGAACTATTGGCAAAAAGAACTGAAAAACCTCGACTGGTCCCAGGAGAATCCGTTGCTGTCCGTGAAGAAATCCGGTGATTCCGCCGGCAGGAAGCCGCGTGCTTCCGACCAGGCTCAACAGAGACAAGCTGAGCAGACCCAAGCATTGCGATCCCTGCTCTACAGACTTCGGACGAGCGAATCCAGGATGCGCGAGCTGTACTATCAAACGGGGGTTCTGCTGAACGAATACGCTTCTCTGCTTAAGGAGCTGGCAGCAACCATTGATCATCAAGGGAGCGCTGAGGAAGAGCAGACGGACTTGATCTATAGTTCGTCTCAGGCGCTGACGGCCAAAGATCTTGCCGCAGGGGATATCGTACGCATTCATCAACATATCTGGCAGGATTACTACTATATCTGTGAGATTGATAATGATATCGTATACGGGTACAAATTAAATAAAAATCTGCGCATCCGCCGCAAGTCCAAGAAGAAAATCATCACCCAGGAGATGCTGCAATTCTGCAAAATCGTCCAGCAGAATGTTTCCATGGAAGAAGTATCGTCTGAGGAGTCAGATGATCAGGAGTCGGATGCCAAGCGAGAAGCAAAATGAATGATGATTCGCCTTCGGCTAAGATCCCGTCATGATGATCCGGTTTCGGCCGGATTTTTTATGTCAATTTTCGAATTTACATGTTTATACTCGGTTTCGAAACAGTTACAATGACTAGGGATCTTCTTCTGAAGAAGCAAAGAGTATTAAGGGGGCACTAGACTTGAAAAAGCTCATTCACATCAGCATTGCCTTGATCTTGTTCACCTTCGTCCTGCTGTCAGGCTGCGCGTCGCACCCGGGCGAGGCGGAACGGGAAAGGGGGCGGGCGGAGGATGAGTTGATCTTGGCGATCGGCACGGAACCGGAGGGGGGATTTGACCCAACGCTCGGTTGGGGGCGCTACGGCTCTCCGCTCTTTCAGAGTACACTTCTTAAGCGGGACCATGAGATGAGGATTACCTATGATCTGGCCGCTGATTATTCGCTGAGCGATGACGGCAGATTGTGGACGGTGCGCTTACGGGAGGATGCGAAGTTCTCCGACGGCCGGCCCGTCACTGCAGAGGACGTTGTCTTCACCTTCGAGACGGCAGCAACGAATGGATCGACGATCGATCTGAGCAATCTTAAGCAAGTCCGCGCGAAAGGTTCGTATGAAGTTGAATTCGAACTCCATGAGCCCCAGTCTACCTTCATCACGCTGCTGATCTCATTGGGCATTGTACCCAAGCATGCTTACGGGCCGAATTACGCCGGCCAGCCGATTGGCTCCGGACCGTATCAGCTTGTGCAGTGGGACCGCGGTCAGCAGCTCATCGTGGAAGTGAATCCCGAATACTACGGGGAGAAGCCTTTCTTCCGCAGACTTACCTTCTTGTTCTTGCAGGAAGATGCGGCTTTGGCAGCGGCACGGGCAGGAGAAGTGGATATCGCGGCGATTCCGCCGGTTTATACAAGAACCTCGGTTCCAGGGATGAAGATCGTCGATATTCAGACGGTGGATAACCGGGGGATTATGTTCCCATATGTGCCCTCAGGGAGGGTTACGGAAGAAGGATACCCCATCGGCAATGATGTTACCAGCGATCTGGCGATTCGCCGCGCAGTAAGTGTCGCCATCGACCGCGAGGCCTTGGTGGACGGGATCTTGGAAGGTTACGGCACCCCTGCCTATACGATCAATGATCAGCTGCCGTGGTGGAATCCGGAGACGGTATTCCCCGACGGCGATATCGAGGAAGCGAAGCGGATCTTGGCAGAAGCCGGCTGGATCGACGAGGACGGAGACGGCATCGCGGAGCGGGAAGGCGTACGGGCCTCCTTCACCCTGCTGTATCCATCTAATGATCGAACGAGACAATCGCTGGCGCTTACGGTTGCGGACATGGTCAAACCGGCGGGGATCGAGATCATCGTCGAGGGCAAGAGCTGGGATGAATTGAAGAAGCGGATGCATGCCGACGCCGTGATGTTCGGCTGGGGAAGTCATGATCCCATCGAGATGTATTATGTGTACAGCAGCCGTTACCAAGGGGTGGACTATTTTAACCCAGGTTATTACAGCAATGAGACCGTGGATCGTTATATGGAGCAGGCGCTTCGTGCAGTGAGCGAGGAAGAAGCGCATGAATATTGGCGGCAGGCGCAGTGGGACGGCGAGACGGGCGTCAGCTTCCATGGGGATGCGGCTTGGGCATGGCTGGTGAATATCGATCATGTCTACCTCGTTCATGAGAAGCTGGATATTGGCCGGCAGGGGATCCATCCTCACGGCCACGGCTGGCCGATCACGGACAATATCGCCTCCTGGCGCTGGGCGGAATAGGATGCATCGGTTAATCGGTCAGAACAGGCACGGGATTGGAACGGAGAGGTGTTGCATTGAAGAGACACTTGTACAGCTTAAGCAGATGGCTCGGCATGAAGCTTATACGTTTGATTCTGTTACTATTGGTGCTCAGCATCGCTGTGTTCTGGCTGGTCAGTCTGTCGCCGATCGATCCGGTACAGGCTTACATAGGCGCTGATGTGATGCGGGTCGGACCCGAACAGCGGCAGGCGATCGCCGAATATTGGGGGCTGAACGATCCGCCGGCAGAGCGTTACATCCGCTGGCTCTCTGCGGTCCTGCACGGCGATCTGGGAACCTCCATGATCTACCGGGCGCCGGCGGCGGAGGTGATCGCTGAGAAATTCACGCATTCCTTGGCCTTGATGGCAGCGGCTTGGCTGCTTACAGGAGTGTTCGGTTTCCTGCTCGGCATCCTGGCGGCATTGTATCATAACCGCTGGCCGGATCGCCTGATCACTTGGTACTGTTACACGATCGCTTCCACGCCGACCTTCTGGATCGGGCTCCTGCTGCTTGTGGTCTTCGCCGTCTGGCTCGGCTGGTTCCCAATCGGTCTCAGCGTGCCGGCCGGCCGGCTGGCCGCGGAAGTGTCGCTGCTCGACCGGATCCATCATATGATCCTGCCTGCACTTACCCTCAGCTTAATCGGTCTCGCTCCGATCGCTATGCATACGAGGGAGAAGCTGCTTGATGTGTTCGCCAGCGACTATATCACCTATGCGCGAGCCCGCGGTGAGAAGGGCTTCTCGCTTGTGCTGAGACACGGTCTGCGCAATATCGCCCTGCCCGCCGTTACGCTGCAGTTCACCTCCTTCGGTGAATTGTTCGGAGGCGCGGTGCTGGCCGAGCAGGTCTTCTCCTATCCCGGCCTGGGACAAGCCGCGGTTCAATCGGGGCTGCGCGGCGATATACCGTTGCTTGTCGGCATTGTGCTGTGCAGCGCGGTCTTCGTTGCCTGCGGCAACATGATCGCTGACCTCTTGTACCGGTTCATCGATCCCCGGATGCGAAGGGGGGAAGGAGCGGGATGAGGCATTATCGGCATCCGCTTAGGCGGCATAGACTTCCGAGGCATATGTTCCGGACCGGAAGGCAGCGGGCGATAGCTGTACTCCTCTTAACGGCCTTTGTTCTGTCTATCGTTGTGTTGGCCGGCTATATGATCGATGACAGCCGGCTGGCAACCCGGCCTGAGCTGCGCCATCAGGCTCCTTCGCTTGACCATTGGTTCGGTACGGATTGGCTGGGCAGGGATATGTTCCTGCGGACGGTGAAGGGCCTGGCCATCAGCATTCAGGCGGGGGTCATCGCCGCGGCGGCAAGCACTCTGATCGCAGCGGTGATGGGCATGCTGGCAGCGCTGAGGGGCCGGTTCTTGGATCGGATGATCACTTGGTTGATCGATTTTTTCTTAAGTGTGCCGCATCTTGTCACCCTCATCCTCATCGCTTATATCAGCGGCGGGGGACTTAAGGGTGTCGTGCTGGGCATCGCCCTCACTCATTGGCCCAGTCTCGCTCGAGTCATCCGTGCGGAGGCTTGGCAGCTCAAGTCGGCGGAGTTCGTGCAGATCTCCCGCAAGCTGGGCCGTTCACGCCGCTGGATCGCAGTCCATCATATCCTTCCTCATCTGATGCCGCAGATCATGATCGGCTTCGTGCTGATGTTCCCGCACGCCATCCTGCATGAGGCCTCGATCACCTTCCTGGGGCTGGGGTTGTCCCCCCATCAGCCGGCGATCGGCATCATCCTCAATGAGTCGATGCAGTACCTGTCGACGGGTTCCTGGTGGCTGGCGATCTTCCCCGGCGCTGCTCTAGTCATCGTCGTTCGGCTGTTCAGCATCGCTGGAGAGAAGTTGCGGCAATGGTTTGATCCGGATCGTGTATGGAGAAGATGATGCGCATAAGTATCTATGAGATTCAGAATCTATAATTTAGAATCTATAATCAAGAAACTATGATTCAGAATTATTAACGCTATATTCCATAAAATAGAAATTATGAACTGCAGTCAGAATCTACGATCTACGAGAGGAGTTCAGAGGATGGCGATCTTGGAAGTGCGCGGTCTAGAGCTTACGCTGACCCGATCGATGCGCGGATTCCGGCGGCAAGAGGTGAAGGTGCTCGACGGGCTGGATCTGCAGGTCGAGGCGGCCGGAATCACGGCGGTGGTCGGAGCGAGCGGATCAGGGAAGAGCCTGCTTGCCCACGCCGTCTTAGGGATCTTGCCGGAAGAGGCGAAGCTCGAGGGCGAGCTCTTATACAAAGGAGAGCCGCTCACCTTGCAGCGGCAGGAGGAATTGCGCGGACGGGAGATCGTTCTGGTGCCGCAATCGGTGTCCTATCTGAATCCGACGATGCGCGTAGGCCGCCAAGTACGCGGTGTGCACCTGGACAAGGAGAAGCAGCGGGTGAAGCAGCGGCAAGCCTTTGCCCGCTATGGTCTGTCGCAGGAAACAGAGCGGCTCTATCCCTTCGAGCTTTCCGGCGGTATGGCGAGACGGGTGCTGCTCGCGGCGGCGACGATCAGTGAGGCGCAGCTGATCATCGCCGATGAGCCAACCCCCGGTTTGCCGCAGGAAGGGGTGCAGGAAGCGCTGAACCATCTGCGTGAACTCGCTGACGAAGGAAGCGGCGTGCTGCTGATCACCCATGATATCGCAGCGGCTCTAACCGTCGCCGATCGCATCGTCGTCTTCTATGCCGGCACCTCTGTGGAAGCCGCTCGTGCTTCTGATTTTGCCGGCGGGGGTGAAGCGCTGCGCCATCCATACAGCCGCGCGCTGTGGCAGGCTTTGCCGCAGAACGGTTTCCAGACGCTGCCGGGCGTACAGCCCCTGCCCCATGAGCGTCCACAGGGCTGTCACTTCGCACCGCGGTGTCCCATGGCGACGGAAGAATGTGCGGCGGCAAGGCCGAATCGCCGTGAACTTCGGGGCGGATGGGTGAGATGCTTCCATGCGACTTGAGGGACGAGGCTTAGGCTGGCGATACGGCCGGGAAAGCTGGCTGTTCCGGGAATACGACATCTCCATAAGCGCCGGTGAGGTCGTCGGCTTGATCGGTCCGAGCGGCAGCGGCAAGACGACCCTCGGACGCATCTTAGCCGGCTATATCAGGCCGCTTGCCGGTACGGTAACCCTTGACGGCGATCCCTTGCCGCAGACAGGGTATCATCCGGTGCAGATGGTCTTCCAGCATCCTGAACAGGCGGTGAATCCCCGCTGGACGGTCAGCCGAATCCTGCAGGAGAGCGGGCCGCTGGATGAGGCGTTGAACGAAGCCCTTGGCATATCCCCAGCTTGGCTGGACAGGAGGCCGCATGAATTGTCCGGCGGTGAGCTGCAGCGCATCTGCATCGCACGCGCCCTCGCTCCCGGCACGCGCTTCTTGATCGCAGATGAGATCACTGCGATGCTCGATGCGATCTTGCAAGCTCAGGTGTGGCAGGGGATCCTGCATGAGGCGGAGAAGCGCCGCATCGGCATCCTGGCGATCAGCCATGACCGCCGGCTTCTGGAGCGGATCTGCACTCGCATCATCGAGTGGCCGCAGCGGGGCAGCAGCTGATAGGCATAGTGGACAGCTATGAACGAAGCCTCGTCTTGTTCATCGAGATGAAGATCTGTAGGAGATACGATGCGGATGTGAACCGTGCGAGGAGATGGAGCAGGCACAATAAATCGAGCAGACACATAAAATCCACCGCACATCATTCGAACGGCTCCCTTATAAAACTGATCAAGCAGGATGATCTTAAGGAGCTGTTCTTCGATGGACTGCGGTGGATTTTTCTCTAAAGGGATTAGCTGCATAAGATCTCATCGTGGTGAAACCTATGACCGTATGCAACGTATAAATATAGATGAACTGCTCTACCAGCAGCACGTGTGCGGGCTGCTTCTCGGGATCTGGATGAACCTATGCCGTCAATCGGCCGCACCATCAAATCGGCTGCTTAATCACCTGATCGATCGTGCCGCCGCCCAGGCACTCTTCGCCATCGTAGAATACGACGGCTTGTCCCGGGGTGATCGCTTTCTGCGGCTCTGCGAAGCGGACGCGGTAGGAACCATCCTCCAGCTTCTCGACTTGGACTTCTTGATCCGGCTGGCGGTAGCGGAACTTCGCCGTGCAGGTGATCGTTCCTTCGGGTTCGCTGCCGCTGATCCAGTTCACGTCTTGGGCGATCAGCCCATAGGAGAACAGCGCGGGATGGTTGGCGCCTTGCACAACATACAGGATGTTGTTCTCAAGATCCTTGTCTGCGACGAACCACGGCTCGCCGGTTCCCGAACCGCCGATGCCAAGCCCTTGGCGTTGTCCAAGTGTATAATACATGAGGCCGTCATGGCGCCCTTTCAGTTCGCCGTCCAAGGTGCGGATTTCACCCGGCTGAGCGGGCAAGTACTGGCTGAGGAATTCCTTGAAATTGCGCTCGCCGATGAAGCAGATTCCTGTGCTGTCCTTCTTGCCGGCGGTGGCCAGACCGGCCTCCATCGCGATCTTGCGCACCTCCGGCTTCGTCAACCCGCCGATCGGGAACATCGCTTTGGACAGCTGCTCTTGGCTGAGCTGGTTCAGGAAATAGGTTTGATCCTTGTTGCTGTCCGCGCTGCGCAGCAAGCGGTAGGTGCCGTCGATCTGCTCGACGCGGGCGTAATGTCCGGTGGCCAGATAATCGGCGCCTAATTCGAGGGCCTTGTGCAGGAATTCGCCGAACTTGATCTCGCGGTTGCACATGACGTCCGGATTCGGCGTTCTGCCTTTGCGGTATTCATCCAGGAAGTATTCGAAGACTTTCTCCGAATATTCCTGTTCGAAGTTCACGGTATAGAACGGGATGCCGATCTGCGCGCAGACCCGTCTGACGTCTTCAGCATCTTGATCGGCGGTGCAGTGGCCGAATTCGTCGGTATCATCCCAATTCTTCATGAAGATGCCGATTACTTCATAGCCTTGCTGTTTCAGCAGGAGAGCAGCCACGGACGAGTCTACGCCGCCCGACATGCCGATGACAACACGTGCTTGAGTGCTCATAGGTCGAAGCACCTCCTAATGTTTAGTCTGTGTATCGCATGGTGCTTGTATGTTCATCCCCTCGCATATCCGGATTATGACCGTGCAGCGAAGGGTTCGCGTGAGAAGGTTGACTAGGATACAAGGAGACTTGGCCATACTGTATCATAACATTTTTCGCACAACAAGAAAAATCCGACTATCTCGATTCTAGAAGGTTTGCACGTTTTTTCATAAAGATGTCATCTTTATGCTAACAAAAGTTAATTCAATATGTTAACATACTAATGTTAAGATACTATAGGTGCAACCCTTAAATAACAGAGATCATGAGATTAAGTAGGTGCTTATCTTGAAAATTTCAACGAAAGGCCGTTATGGACTGACGATCATGATGGAGTTGGCGGCGAATTATGGAGAAGGTCCAACGTCGCTGAAGAGCATCGCAGAGAAACATCAGCTCTCTGAGCATTATCTTGAGCAGTTGGTCGCTCCCCTGCGCAACGCGGGTTATGTGAAGAGCATCCGCGGTGCGTATGGCGGATACATCCTGTCCAAGCCTCCAGAGAGCATCACAGCAGGCGATGTCATCCGTGTGTTAGAAGGACCGATCAGTCCGGTTGACTTCACCGAAGAGGAAGATCCGGCTAAGCGAGATCTCTGGATGCGCATCCGCGACAGCATCGCGTTCGTTTTGGACAGCACGACGCTCAAGAACCTGATCGAATACGAAGGTGACGGCGGCCCGAATGAAGGGTACATGTTCTACATCTAGTCACTTAAGCAGGTGTCACGTATGAAACACATCTATATGGATCACGCTGCCACGACTCCGCTGCGTCCGGAAGTACGGGAGGCGATGATGCCTTATCTCACAGACGCATATGGCAACCCTTCCAGTCTTCACGCCTTCGGGCGAAAGTCCAGGATCGCCCTGGATACCGCCAGGCATCACATCGCTTCTCACCTCAATTGCGATCCGCGCGAACTCATCTTCACCAGCGGCGGGACGGAAAGTGATAACACCGCTTTGCTCGGAACAGCTTGGCAGCGCCTGAGCGATGCAGGCCGGCAAACGCGCGGCCATATCATCACGAGTGCCGTAGAACATCACGCTGTGCTGCATACATGCCGCAGGCTGGAAGAACTCGGCTTCGATGTGACTTACCTGCCCGTAGACGAATACGGCAGGATACGTGTTGAAGATTTTGTGGCAGCGATTCGGCCGGACACCTTTCTGGCGTCCGTGATCTACGGCAACAACGAAGTGGGCACGCTGCAGCCGATCGTAGAGATCGGAGAAGCGGCCCGTGAGCGAGGGATTATCTTCCACACCGATGCGGTGCAGGCCCTTGGCGTGCTCAGCATCGATCTGAGCGCACTCCCCGTGGACCTGATGAGCTTCTCGGCTCATAAGATCAACGGTCCCAAAGGGGTAGGTCTGCTGTATTGCCGCCGCACCGTGCGCTTCGAACCGCTTCTCTACGGCGGCTCCCAAGAGAAAAACCGCCGCCCCGGCACAGAGAACGTCGCCGGGATCGTCGGCTTTGCGAAGGCGCTGGAACTTGCCCAGAGTAAATGGGAAGAACAACATCAGAGGATGTGGGATCTAAGGCGCCGGTTTATCGAAGGTTTGACCTCACGCCTGCCCCTTTCACACTTCACGGTGAATGGTCATCCTCAGCAGGTGCTTCCCAATATCATCAATATCAGTTTCCCGGGTTTGTCTTCGGATACTTTGCTGATGAATCTCGATATGGCCGGCATCGCAGCCTCCAGCGGTTCAGCATGTTCGGCTGGTTCGCTTGAACCTTCTCATGTGCTGGCAGCGATGGGACTTCCCGAAGAACGCCTGCGCTCCGCGATCCGCTTCAGCTTGGGTTACGGTCATACGCCCCGCGAGATCGAGGAGGCTGCTGCACGCGTTGCCGATGTCGTCATGCAAACCCAGAGGCGCGGCCGATAAGATCCGCCAGTCTTTACTTAATGAACCAATTCAACCAATTCATTGAATAACCCTTTGCCCTTCAGCGCACAATGGATCTATGAGTTGATGCAGAGGGTGAGTTCGTTGTTCAAAGCTAGAGATATCATCGGCCTGCCGATCATCTCCGTAAGAGATGGACGCAAGCTCGGCGAGGTTCGAGATGTACTGTTAGGAGCATGGAAGGTAAAAGGGCTGCTGCTGGATCCTAAGTTCTGGTTCGGACAAGCCCGGGCGATCGCCTGCGAGGGTATTCAATCCTTCGGCAGCGACGCAGTAATGGTATCGGATCAGGAAGCGATCTATACCTTTGGTGATTTTGCCGAACACGGCCGCTTGTTCTTATCCGGCAAGAAGAAGATCCAGGGCATGGCCGTGATGACGCCGAACGGGCAGCAGCTCGGCTTCATCGAAGATGTTTACTTCGATGACAATCTGGATAAACAGATTATAGGGTTGGAATTAACAGACGGGTTTATCTCGGATTTGACGGAGGGACGCAAAGTGTTCATGATCAGCGAGGAATCCCAGCTTGGCGAAGATGCGGTGATCGTCCATGCTGATCGGCTCGTCCCATCCTAGGATGCGTGAATAAACGTCTGATTCAAATAGAATAGGGTGAAGGAATATGCGTTGTCCAAACTGCAACTCCAAAGATATCGGCAAGATCGGTTCCCACCAGTATTATTGTTGGGGATGTTTTATCGAACTGACGATCAATGGCGATAAGATGTCCGTTTATCAGGTGGAGGAAGACGGTACGCTGAGTTCTTTGGATGATCTGTTCTTCGAGGACGAGATGCCTCCGCTCGAAGAAGAACTGCAATCGCTTGAAGCGACGCAGATGCACGCGAATTAAAATCGCGAATGATGCCGGTCCGGATTGGGCCGGCATTTTTCGTTGCGAGAATCATCATACTGGGAGGATCACGGAGCAATAATATCCAGAGGTTGTACATATAATGATCACGAGCAGGCTGATGTGCAGGACAGGGATGCTGTGCCTGAAGCGGCGTCAATCGGCTTGCCGCTTCGCAGCAAGCTCATGATCAGGTACTCGTCCTAACGGGAAGGGGCTTACGGGGGTGATCGCTATGGAACCTTTCTGGAAACACCGCTGGTTTACTTATGCCGTCCTGGTTCTGCTGGGGCTGGCTATCCTCTATATGCTGATCCTGATTAACCCGATCCTGATCGCCGTCTACCGTTTCTTATCGGCGGTTCTGACACCGTTCATCATCGCCATGATCGTCTCCTATGTGCTCAACCCCGTCGTCAATATGCTCAACTGGCGCAAGGTGCCGCGCACCGCTGCTGTTCTCTTGATCTACGCGGTTTTCATCACTTCCCTGATCGTGATCATGATGAATTTCATCCCGATCTTCATGAAGCAGTTGAATGAATTAAATGAGCATCTGCCGAAAATGACGATGAAGGCGCAGAACTGGTTCGCGAACTTCAACAACAGCGATCTGCTGCCGGAAAGCGTGCGCGTGGGAATCAGGGATTCCCTGGGCAAGATCGAACGCCAGATCGCCGGTTCTATCTCCGCTTTCATCAGCCGGATCGATTCGACGATCAATGTGATCTTCATGCTGCTGACGGTGCCGTTTCTGGCTTTCTATATGCTAAAAGACATCCAGCTGATCGAGAAAACCGCGCTGGCCATCGTGCCGAGCGGCCGGCGCAAGCAGGTTGTGAAGCTGTTCGTCGATATCGACCGCGCGCTGGGCAATTATATCCGCGGACAGCTGCTTGTCTGCTTGATCGTCGGCGTCTTCGCCTATATCGGTTATTCGATCATCGGACTTCCCTATCCGATCCTCTTCGCCAGCGTAGCCGCGGTTTTTAACATCATCCCCTATATCGGTCCATACATCGGAGCTGCTCCGGCAATTCTGATGGCCGCAACGCTGTCGATGCGGCTTGTTCTTCTCGTGATCGTCGTCAATTGGATCGTCCAGCTGGTCGAGAGCAATGTGATCTCGCCGCAGATCGTCGGCAAGTCCCTGCATCTCCACCCGCTGATGATCATCTTCGCCCTTCTGGCCGGAGGATATCTTGCGGGGATCATCGGCCTGATCCTGGCCGTTCCTTGCCTGGCGGTGATCAAGGTTATCCTGCAGCATGTGCTGCGCTATTATTCGAGCCGCAAGACGCCGATCTAGTCGATCGGCAGCCAATCGTGAAGAAGTGCAGCGAGCCGATGTACGGAAATGTTTGACTTTGCTGAATTATTCAAGCTATAATCATCATGATAAAGTGGAAGTCGGCAAGACAGGCTGACAAAGCAAGCTAAGTGATTCAGATAGAGAGAACCATAAGGATGGTTACGATTCAGCATATACAGCTCATATGAGTGATCCTATGAAGGAATGGCTTCGCTAGAAGCTTTTTTTGTATTTATCGACGCATTCAGGGAGGCTAAACATTCATGAAAGCTAGTGAAATTCGCAGCAAATGGCTAGAATTCTTCGCAGAGAAGGGACATCACATCGAACCCAGCGCATCGCTGGTGCCGGTGAATGATCCATCCCTGCTGTGGATCAATGCCGGCATGGCGCCGCTGAAGCCCTACTTCGACGGGCGGGTCGTACCGGAGAATCCGCGCATCGCCAATGCCCAGAAGTGCATCCGTACGAATGATATCGAGAATGTCGGCAAGACGCGCCGCCACCATACGTTCTTCGAGATGCTGGGGAATTTCTCCATCGGCGATTATTTCAAGGAAGAGGCGATCACCTGGGCTTGGGAATTCCTGACGGACAAGCGTTGGATCGGCTTCGATCCGGAGCGCCTGTCGGTGACGGTTCATCCGGAGGATGAGGAAGCGTACCGCCTGTGGCATGAGAAGATCGGGCTTCCGGCGGAACGGATCATCAAGCTGGAGGACAACTTCTGGGATATCGGCGAAGGGCCATGCGGACCTTGTACCGAGATTTTCTATGACCGGGGTGAAGCATACGGGGATCTCAGCGATCCGGAATGCTATCCAGGCGGCGAGAATGAGCGTTTCCTCGAAGTCTGGAACCTCGTTTTCTCCCAGTACAATCACAACAAGGACGGTTCTTATACGCCCCTGCCGAACAAGAACATCGATACGGGAGCAGGGCTGGAACGCCTGGCCTCGATCCTGCAGGACGTGGATTCGAACTTCGATACGGATCTGTTCATGCCGATCATCGAGAAGACGTGCGAGATTACAGGCGCCAAATATAAGGAGAAAAATGAACTCGATGTCGCTATGAAGGTGATCGCCGACCACATCCGCACCGTCGTATTCGCTGTCAGCGACGGGGTGATGCCGTCCAATGAAGGACGGGGCTACGTGATCCGCCGCTTGCTGCGCAGAGCGGTGCGTTACGGCAAAGTGCTGGGCATGGATCAACCGTTCCTGTATCGTCTCGCACCGGTCGTAGTCAGCATCATGGGCGATCACTATGCCGAGCTAAGGGAGAAGCAAGAATTCGTGGAACGCGTGATCCGTACGGAAGAGGAGCGCTTCCATGAGACCTTGTCCGATGGTCTGCAGATCCTTGCCGAGATGGTGGAACAAGCGGAGAAGGAAGGACGCCGCGAGATCACCGGTGAGCAGGCATTTAAGCTGTATGACACCTATGGATTCCCGCTTGATCTGACAGAGGATTATGCCGAAGAGCACGGCTTCACCGTGGATCATGAAGGATTTGAGGCTGCGATGCAGCAGCAGCGTGACCGCGCCCGGGAGGCGCGCCAAGAAGCGCAGAGCATGAAGGTGCAGGGCGGTCCGCTGGCTGACTTCACGACTAAAAGCGAGTTCGTTGGATATAATGAACTGGTGACAAGCAGCAAGATCATCGCGATGTTCACGGAGAACGAAGCGGTGGATCTAGCTGCAGCCGGTCAGACCGTGCAGATCATCCTGAACCGCACGCCGTTCTATGCGGAAAGCGGCGGTCAGGTGAGCGACCATGGGACGATCAGCGGTAAGAGCGGACAAGGTGAAGTGGAGGATGTAACCAAAGCACCGCACGGCCAGCATGTGCATACCGTGAAGATCGTGCAAGGAACCCTGCGTGTCGGAGATGAAGTTGAAGCGGCGGTCAGCCGCTCGATGCGCGAGGACATCATCAAGAACCATACGGCCACTCACCTGCTGCATAAGGCGCTTAAGGAAGTGCTGGGTGACCATGCGAATCAAGCGGGGTCTCTGGTTGCTCCCGAACGCCTGCGCTTCGACTTCTCTCATTTTGGCGCTGTGACGCAGGAAGAGTTGGAGAGAATCGAGGACAAGGTGAATGAGCAGATCTGGAAGAATATCGCCCTTGAGATCACATACCAATCGCTCGAGGATGCGAAGGCGATGGGAGCAATGGCGCTCTTCGGCGAGAAGTACGGCGACATCGTACGCGTCGTGAGCATCGGCGACTACAGCATCGAGCTGTGCGGCGGCTGCCACGTGCAGCAGACCTCGCAGATCGGCCTGTTCAAGATCGTCAGCGAGAGCGGCATCGGCTCCGGCATTCGCCGCATCGAAGCGGTCACCGGCCGCTATGCCTATGCATACCTGGAGGAGCAAGTGAAGCTCTTGCATCAAGCATCCGATCTGCTGAAGGCGAAGGTGCAGGATGTGCCCAGACGCATCGAAGGGCTGCAAAGCCAGCTCAAGGAAGCCGCGCGCGAGATCGAATCCCTGCGGGCAAAACTGGCGAATATCGAAGCGGGGGCGCTTGCTGACCGCGTCCAGGAGGTAAACGGCATCCGCTATCTGGCGGCTAAGGTCGATGCGCCGGATATGGATGCTCTCCGGACGATGGCAGATGAGATGAAGTTGAAGCTGCCCGAAGCGGTCATCGTCCTCGGTGCGGCGATGGGCGAGAAGGTCAACTTCGTGACGGCGGTTCCGAAGGAGTTGACGACAAGGGGCGTACACGCCGGCAAGCTGATCAAAGAGATCGCTGCGATCTGCGGCGGAGGCGGCGGCGGCAGACCGGATATGGCACAAGCAGGGGGCAAGGATGCCTCGAAGCTTGATGAAGCTCTAAGCAAGGTAGAGGAGCTGCTGAGCGCGCAGATTTCTTGATGATCCGGCTGCTTGCTATAGGGATGCCCGCGGAGATGTTGAGGATGGCGATGGATTTTTGCTTGGGAATAAAGGATTGCTGGATATGGATCTCGAATATAGTAGAACCAGCAGGAATATCGTACATATCGCCAATATTATAGATGGGGGTGCTTGGAGTGGACTTTTCGGATAAGACGATGAAGTTCAATGTGCGCGGAGATCAAGTAGAGACGACGTGTAAAGAAGTGTTGTTGACCGTCTATGACGCCTTGCAGGAGAAAGGATATAATCCGATCAATCAGATCGTCGGCTATCTGTTGTCCGGAGACCCCGCATATATCCCGCGGCATAACAATGCGCGCAGCCTGATCGGCAAACGGGAGCGCGACGAGTTGATCGAGGAACTGGTCCGCTTCTATCTGAGTCATCATAGATAAACCAAGATAACAAAGGATATGGTATGCGAATCTTAGGCTTGGACTTAGGGGATAAGACAATCGGTGTAGCAGTCAGCGATGAGCTTGGATGGACGGCCCAGGGAGTGACGGTCATCCGCCGCCAAGACGAGGAATCGGATCTCGAGCAGCTGCAAGAGCTGGTGGATCAGTACGGCGTTCAGAAGATCGTCGTCGGCTTGCCGAAGAATATGGACGGCTCGATCGGTCCCCGCGGCGAGATGTGCCGGGCATTTGCGGAGCTCCTGAAAGTAAGGTTTCAGCTGCCGGTTACGATGTGGGATGAACGGCTGTCGACGATGGCGGCGGAGCGCATGCTCCTGGAAGCGGACACCAGCCGCAGGAAACGCAAGAAAGTCGTCGATAAGATCGCGGCGAGTTTGATCCTTCAGGGATACTTGGATTATATACGAATGAGGTGAACAAGGTGGCAAAGGAACGCGATGAACATCATGAGGAGGCGGAGATCATCAGCATCGCTGATGAGAACGGGGAAGAGTCGGATTTCGAGGTGATCATGAAGTTTGAGGTGGATGACCCCGAATCCAAGTATATGGCCCAGAAGTACATGATGGTCGTGCCGCTGGACGATGACGATCAGGATGACGACGGTGTCGATGAAGTGTATGCCTTCCGCTATGAGGAAGAAGGCGATAATCTTACGCTGTACACGATCGAAGAAGAAGAAGAGTGGGATATGGTGGAAGAGACGTTCAATACCTTGCTCGCTGAATTCGATTAAGTCGTGTGAAGCGGTCATGTGCCGATCGATTCGATCGGATCAGCGAGTGAAGGCTGTTCCCTGCATGAATAGATTGTGTATAATAGAGCGGATGGTTGTCCGCTCTATTTTGTATGTGTGAAGGATGGAATCAGGCCTGTCCAGCGAAGCGGGCGGAACGAGCCGACCTTTGGGACAAGCCGAGGTAAGGGAGGTAGGGATGATGGATCAGCGGGATCCGAGACGAGACGAACATCGAGATGCAGCACGGGATGAGGCAAGAGATGAAGCACGGGACGACGTGAAGAAACAAGAACAGAAGGAAGCGCGCCATAAAGCGCATCATGAAGAGAAGCATGCCGAAGACGTGAATCGAGAAGAACATGCAGAGCGGGAGCATGAGGTACGGGCCTCCGCAGCATCAGAAGAATCTGCGGATCATAGGGATCATGCGGAGTTTGCAGAAGATGAGGAATACGCGGCGGAGCTGGACAGCGAAGCACGCTCGAAGACCAATGTGCGGCGCATCGGCCTGATCGTCGCATGCTGCATCATGTTGGTGCTGCTGGGTACGGCACTGGGGGTCGGCATGTTCGTTGCCAATGGGCTGCAACCGGTGGAGGCACAGGACCGTGAAGTGCGAATCAAGATCGAGCCCGGCATGACCTCGGCCAAGATCGCCCATCTTCTGGAAGAACATGGGCTGATTCGCAGTGAATTTGTCTTCCGTTATTATCTGAAGGTGAAGGGTGAGGGGTCGCGCTTCCAAGCCGGGGAATACCTCATGAAGCCCGGCATGGAACTGGATGAGATGATCGCGATGCTGAACCGCGGCGATACCGTCAAGGAACCGACGATTAAGTTTACGATTCCGGAGGGGTATACGATCGAGCGCATCGCGGATAAGCTGGCGGAAGAGAAGATCGTCGACCGCGATGTGTTCTTGGAAATGGCCGCCAAGACGGATCTGTATGATTCCGAATACGTAAAAGAGATTCCCGCCGATGAGAACATCGTGCATGCGTTAGAGGGGTATCTCTTCCCTGAAACCTATGAGATGCGGGCGGGCAGCACCGAACAGGAGATCATCCAGCGCATGGTCAGCGAGCTCAGCCGCAAGTTGGCACAGCTTCCGGAGGATTGGCCGCTGCGGCTGGAGGAGCTGGGACTTACTTTCCATGAGATGCTGACCATCGCTTCCTTAATCGAAAGGGAAGCGGCAGTGGACGCGGAACGTCCGCTGATCGCCGGCGTGATCTATAACCGGCTGAAGCAGGATATGCTGCTGCAGATCGATGCGACGGTCCAATATGCCTTGGGTGAGCATAAAGAAGTGCTGCTGATCGTCGATACCGAGGTGGATTCCCCATATAACACCTACAAGGTAAAAGGCCTGCCCCCGGGTCCGATCGCCAGCCCGGGATTGGAATCGATTCGTGCAGCCCTTTATCCCGCTGAGACGAGTTATCTGTTCTACGTAACGAAGAAAGATGGTTCGCAAGAGCATCTCTTCGCGGAGACCTACCAAGAACATCTGCGCAACATCGAATTGAGCAAGTCACAATGATCGACGGGATGGAGGATGAAGGACGAGTGACGGGGATCACAGATCAGCAGGTGACAGCATATCTGGAGGGGCTGATGCCTAGGCGCAGCCCCCTCTTGATGCGCTTGGAAGAAGAAGCGCGGCAGGAGGGGATCCCGAATATCGCTCCCGTCTCCGCAGCCGTGCTCCGCCTGCTGTGCGCTTTGCACCAACCAGCGTCCATATTGGAGATCGGCGCAGCCATCGGTTACTCGGCGATTCATATGGCAGAAGCCGCGGCGGATGCTCGGATCACGACGATCGAGATCGATCCGGCGCGGGCAGCGCGGGCGCGTGCGAATTTTGAGGAAGCGGGCCTAAGCGGCCGGATTACGTTGATCGAAGGCGACGCCTTACAGCACCTGCCGCTCCTCGAAGGGCCCTTCGAGATGATCTTCATCGATGCGGCCAAAGGAAAATATTCTCAATTCCTTACAGAGGCTTACCGGCTGTGTGCTGCCGGGGGTATAATAGTGACGGATAACGTGTTATTCCGCGGGCTCGTCGCAAGATCGCCCGAAACGCTGGACCGCCGGTATCGCAGCACGGTGCGCAGACTTCGCGAATACAATGAGCTGCTCATGCAGCATCCTGGTTTATCGACAACATATCTGACTGTCGGCGACGGCATCGCAGTCAGTATCAAGAGGTGATCGGATTGAAAGATTATGAGAAGCATTCAGGTTCCGACTATCGGCCGGAACTTGTGATATCGGCGGGCTCCCTCGATGATGTAGAGAAGTATATCGCCGCGGGGGCAGATGCCGTAACGATCGGGGATATGGCCTTTGCGGAGCGCCTGCCGGGCTCGATGACGGCGGAGGAGATCGCGCAGGCGGTCAGCTTTGCCCATGACCATCAGGCAAAGGTGTATGTCAGTGTGAACAAAATCTTCCACCATGACACCTTATCCGGTCTTCCCGACTATTTGCGCCGTTTAGCGGAATGTGAAGTGGACGCGATCATCTTCGGTGACCCGGCTGTCCTGATCAATGTACAGGAACTTAAGCTGCCCTTGAGGCTGCACTGGTCTGCGGAGATGACGACGACGAACTACCAGACGGCGAATTACTGGTCGGCCAAGGGAGCGAAGCGTTCGATCCTGGCGCGTGAATTGAATATGGAAGAGATCGCGGAATTCAAGCGCCATGCGGATCATGAGGTGCAGATACAGGTGCATGGCATGACGAACATCTACCACTCCAAGCGCAAGCTGGTTCAGCATTATATGGCGCATAAGGGCAAACGCCTCTTGCCGGTGCATGAGGAGGGCAAGATCCTGTATCTGATTGAGGAAGAACGGCCGGATGAGCGCTATCCGATTATCGAGACGGAGAGCGGGACGCATATCATGAGTTCGGAGGATTATTGCATGCTCGAATGCCTCGATGAACTCATGGAGCATCGAATCGATGCTTTCTACATCGAAGCCCTGCTCAAATCCCAGAAGTACAATGAAACCGTCATCCGCATGTACAGGCAAGCCATTGATGCTTATACTGCTGATCCGGAAAACTACGAATTCAAGGAGGAGTGGCTGGATGCGATCCATGAATTGCAGGATCCCGGCCGCGAACTGACCTTTGGCTTTCTGTTCAAACAGCAGGTGTATTAATTAGACATGATGCAGACTACCATGACAAGAAAGGGAGGGTGATCCCGTTGACGATCACACTTAGCCGGGAAGAATTGCTCGGCACAAGACGCCGCAAGCTGGCAGAGCCGGAGCTCCTCGCTCCGGCGGGGAATCTGGAGAAGTTAAAATTCGCGATTCGTTACGGCGCTGATGCGGTATATATCGGCGGTCAGCAGTACGGCTTAAGGTCCAATGCGGACAACTTCTCCTTCCAGCAGATGCGGGAAGGCGTCGCCTATGCGAAGAAACACGGCGCCAAGGTGTTCGTCGCGACGAATATCTTCGCGCATAATGAGGATTTGCCGGGACTGAAAGATTACCTGTCCGAGCTCGACCGCATCGGCATCGATGCGATCATCGTCGCTGACCCGGCGATCATCGAGACGGCGAAACTCGCAGCGCCGAATGTGGAGCTGCACCTCAGCACGCAGCAGTCCACGTTGAACTGGCAGGCGGTGAAGTTCTGGAAGGACGAGGGTGTGCACCGTGTGGTCCTCGGGCGTGAAGCGAGCATGCAGGAGATCGAAACGATCAAGGATCATGTGGATATCGAGATCGAGGTGTTCATCCATGGGGCGATGTGCTCCTCATATTCCGGCCGCTGCGTGTTGTCCAACCATTTTACCGACCGGGATTCCAACCGCGGCGGCTGCTGCCAGTCCTGCCGTTGGAAGTATGATCTCTTCATCTCTGAAGAAGAATTGATGACGGCCTCTTATTCGGATCGGCTGGTCGAGGAGGGGGAGAACCCCTTCACGATGAGTGCCAAAGATCTATGCATGATCGAACATATCCCGGAACTGATCCGCTCAGGGGTCGACAGCTTTAAGATCGAAGGCCGGATGAAGAGCATCCATTATGTTGCTACCGTGGTCAATGCTTACCGTCAAGCAATCGATGCTTATATGCGCGATCCTTACAACTATGAACTCAAACAAGAATGGCTGGATGAGATCGGCAAAGCTGCGAACCGGCCGCTGAATACCGGATTCTTCTTCGATGAACCGGATCATGAGGACCATATCTATACGCCTGAAGAGAAGCCGCAGGCCTATGACTTCGCCGGTTTGGTGCTGGAATATGATGCCGAGAGCGGCTACGCGTTAATCGAGCAGCGCAACCACTTCAAGCCGGGACAGGAAGTGGAGTTCTTCGGTCCGGATCACACGCATTTCAAACAGATCGTCGGCGAGATCTTCGATGAAGAGGGTCAGCCGTTGGATGCTGCCCGCCATCCCCTGCAGCGCATCCGCATGAAGGTAGAGCAGCCGGTGAATCGTTTCGACATCATGCGCAAGAGAATATAGACCTGATCTGCATGAATGAGGTTAGATCGTCTCAATAGTTCTTTTAGTCGGTTAGCGTCTTAGCAAATAAGACGCAGCCGGCTTTTTTATTTGCGGCAGTTCCACGGCAAAAGTCTGGGTGAAATGTGTCAACATTATGAACATTTGACTACATTTCCGATATCGATAGAGGAAATTAGGGAACAATGTCAAATAATATGGGATGTCCGAACTCATTATATTGCTATTATTTTACAACCAGGTAGGTGACATCAACATTGTCAACGCAAAAAAAGCAGTTGTTGTCGAAGTTAAAGTCACACGATACACTGTTCAAAAAGATCCCTGCAAGTTCCAATGAGGATGAAAAGAAGGGAAATGACGGCAAAGACGTAAACAGCGGGCATAGGACGGGGTTCCAGCTCACCGTCGGCAGAAAATTATTCGTGATCATCTTCTGCAGCGTGCTGATTCCCGTGCTTATTGCGGGTTCGATCTCCTTATCCGTGACGAAGCGAATCATCGAGGAGAACTCCAGCCAAGCGGCCTATGAGACGATTCAGCAGACCAGCGAGAAGATCGATGCAACGTTTACGACTTATGAGTTCACAATGAACCAATTCATCACGAATCTCAACCTGCATCAGTATCTCTTCGAAGCAACGGAACGGAACCGTGAAGCCTATGCGAGGTTGAATGCGCAGCGCATGATCAGTGATGCCTTGAATCAGGTTGCTTATGGTTCTGATACGAAGATCAACACCATAGCGATCATCGGTGTGAATCCGGATCATGGGCTTTATAACACCGGTAACACCACGCTTAACTCCGCTGACTTCGATAGAGAAGCGGAATGGTTCCAGCAGATCGTCGAAGCAGACGGTTCGTTATGGTTACATACGAAGATGGGCGGCTATCTCGGCGTTCACCCCGGCAAAGCTTCCTTCGCGGTCGGGAAGATGTTCCGAAGCAGCTATAACCAGCGTTATGTTGTTTTCATAGAGATCGACCAGAGCTTGATCAATGATCTCGTCGATGACATCAAGCTCAGCGATTCTTCGAAGGTGTACATCACCGACGGGCAGAACAAGCTGCTGCACGGCCATGATCTGGCAGTGATCGGTTCAGAGGCCGAACTTCCATTGCCCAGCGAGAATCGGGGCACAGCGGAAGCTGAGAACGGAGAGACCCATATCGTCGTTAAGCATTATTCCGATATGGTAGACTGGTATGTAGTCGGTGCTGCACCGATTGCGGAATTGACCGCTGATACTCAGGTGATCAGCCAAGCGAACACGATCATCATGATCGTCGCGGCAGCCCTTGCTATCCTCCTCAGTATCGTCGTCTCGAGGTCGATGGGCAATCCGCTGCGCAGGCTGCAGCGCTTGATGAACGAAGGTGCGAAGGGAAACCTGAACGTTCGTACGAACTTCAAAAATCGCGATGAGATTGGACAAGTCGGCGAGAGCTTCAACGATATGATGGAGCAGATCAGCCAGCTGGTCAGCCAGACGAACGACTCCGCTGCAGAAGTTCTGAACACCGCGCAAGAGCTGACCGTTGCATCGAAGGATACCGCGCATGCTGCCCGCGAGATCTCGGAGGCGACGGAACAGATCGCTAACGGCGCTTCTACGTTGGCTATGGAAGCAGAGCGCGGCAATGAGCTGGTGATCGACCTGAGCAAACAGCTGGCGCAGGTCGTCGAAGCGAACCGCATGATGAGCGAAGTAGCCGCAGACGTACACCGCGTCAGTGAGCAGGGAACCGGCTACATGGGACAGTTGACGGAGAAGACGCAATCGACGGAAGAGATGACCCGCCGAATGGTGGAGAAGGTAGATCAATTAAAGGAAAGCACGGCTTCCATCCGCAACCTCCTCGTGATGCTGACGCAGATCACGCAGCAGACGAATATTCTCGCGCTTAATGCGTCGATCGAGGCTTCGCGCTCCGGCGCCGCCGGCCGCGGGTTCATGGTCATCGCAGGCGAGATTCGCAAATTGGCGGATGAATCTCGCAAGTCCATCGATGTCGTCGCCGATATGATCGAACATATCCAAACCGGCATCGACGAAACAGTAACCGTCATGCAAGAAGCGTATCCGCTCTTCCAAGAGCAGATCGACGCAGTAATAGATGCCGATAAGATCTTCAACGATGTCAGGGATCGCATGATCGGCCTTGTACAGCAAGCCGATGAGGTGACCGAAGCGATCGAACAGCTGGAGAAGGTACAGCAAGTGCTCTCCGATACGATGGCCAGCGTCAGCGCCGTTTCGGAAGAGTCCTCGGCCATCTCCGAAGAGGTTGCTTCCTCTAGTGCATCGCAGCTCCATACCAGCGAATCGCTTGTGCGCTTGGCTAATAACTTGGAGCAGCTGTCACAGGCATTGTCTGAATCCCTGAAGAAATTTAAGTTTTAAGTGTGATGTAAGCGTGGAAGACTCCCAGGATGTTCATACTATCCGTATGAATATCCAGTAAGGGAGTCTTCTTGTCTATGGTGCAGCGAATACGTCGGATCCTCAATATTCTCATGGCGTTCTTGCTGGGCTTCGCACTGCTCATCTTACAATTGATGTTTCTCCAGCTGTTCCATATAGGGAGATATGTTCCTAAGCGGGCTGATCTAGCAGCTGCTGCCGTGGAGCAGCGCATGCAAGGCGTTGTCTTGGATGAGGGCAGAGGCCGCATCTTGGATCGCTTTGGACGACCGCTGACGGGATTTGTCAGCCTCGCGTTGGCGGTCGAACCGAGGCTTGCCGCCGCATGGTCGAAGCAGCATGTCCAGGAAGCGGAGAACCTGCGAAAACTGCTGGGAATGCACAGGGCGGAGTGGCATGACCTGCTCCAAGAAACCGTGCATATCACCCTGTGGCGGAGGGAGAGACGCCCCGTTGCCCTTACGGCAGAACAAGCAAAGCAAGTGGAGTTTTATGGTCCGCAGGCGGGGATTTATGCGGTGCCCTATGTCAGGCGTTATGTAGAACCGTTCTATGCCTCACAGCTGATCGGCTATCTCTCCCAGCATCCATCCCGAGCCAGGGAGATTTATGGCGACGAGATTGCAGCAGGCGTGCTGCGCGAGGATCTCAAGATCGGTGCGAGCGGGCTGGAACGCAGCTTCGAACATGTCCTAAGAAGCAGAGGGACGGCGCGTCTCGGCATCTTCACCGACGCTCGAAACCGCCCCCTTGCAGGGCTGAATCTCCGCATCGTCAATACGAATTCCCGCTTCTATCCGGTGCGAATTGTCACGACCTTGGATTTGGAATTGCAGGCGCGGATTGAGCAGCTGCTGGACGAGCGGGGAGTGAAGCGCGCCTCTGTCGTTCTCCTGGACCCCTCGACTGCCGATGTGCTGGTCATGGCGAACCGGCCAAGCTTTCACCCGGAGCAGATCGATCTGGAGGCGGGGTACTGGGAGAACGCCTCCCTTAAGCAGCAGATCCCCGGATCGATCTTCAAGATCGCGGTCGCGGCGGCGGCTTTGGAATATGGGGTGGTCAGCCCCCATGAGCGCTTCACCTGTCTGGGGGAGTATGGGAAGTATGGATTCTCCTGCTGGAAACGCGGCGGACACGGGAAATTGACCTTGCAGGAAGCCTTTGCCCAGTCCTGCAACATCGCCTTCGCTGACATCGCAAAGCGGTTGACGCCGGAGAGAATCCGGACGGCTGCCGAACGCTTGGGTCTTGGAAGAAGGATCGGCTGGGAAGGGAAGGTGCGCGGTTATGCAGGTTTGTTCCGACAATTTGACGGGGAGGAGCCGGGGCAGTTCTTCGCAGCTTCCCCCATTGATGAAGGCGTCCTGATCCAAAGTGCCATCGGCCAGCGGGATGTGCGTCTTACGCCGCTGCAGGCTGCGAATATGATCGTCACCCTGCTGCAGGGCGGACGCTTGAGTTCGCCGCGTATCGTGCGCGAGGTGCGGTTTAACGACGGCTCGCTGATGATGAGCTTCTCCATCCAGCGCGCCGGTTCGCCCCCGCTGTCGAAGCGCACGGCGAAGGCGCTGCTGGCAATGATGCAGGAAACGGTACACACAGGCACTGCGCGGATGCTGGCTGGTCACGCCTGGAGCCTTGCCGGCAAGACAGGGACGGCGGAGCTGGGGCGGCAGGAGCAGGGCGTCCATCATTGGTTCGTCGGTTATGGTCCCGTTCACGCACCGAAGGTTGCCGCGGCGGTGGTTGTCTATGATCAGCCTGCCGCAAGCCGCAATGAAGCCGCCGCTCTCTTCGCTGAAGTGATGAATATCGTACGGGAACATGGATGACAGAGGATCATTGAGAGGAGGCCGCAAGCGCCGCGTTTGCACCGGGTGTGTGAACACGATATAATTTCTGCATATGGAAGGATTATGGATGGGATCGGTTGGAATAAGGACGGATTTGCGCAGGAATAGAGAGAATAGGAGAGGAGCAGCGACCAATGAACTTCCAAACAGCGAAGGTGATCGTGTTTGATCTGGACGGAACACTGTATGAGGACACCCATCATTTTGACTACTATGCCAAGTTAATCGAGCAGCTGTTGCCGCCTGATCAGCAGTCGCTCTTCGCGGCGCAGTATCGTGCTGCCCTGGATAACCAGCATGCGGTGAAGATCGGACGCGTCTATGATGCGATCCGCGACCTCTTGCTGGTGCAGGTGGACGGCGAAGTGCTTGAAGCCTATCATTGGGACGGTACGCCGCTTAGTGAAGACTCGATCGCGGAGTTATATCCCGAGCCGATTACCCTGGATCTAACGGATATGGTCAGCATCGGCGACCAATGGTGGATTCCCCCTGTGATCGCCAGGCATATGGGGATCCCGCCGCAGCTTACTTATGAACAATTTGAAGAGGTCCGCCGCTGGATGATGGGACCGGATTTTATCATGCAGCCCGTGCCGGGATTAGCTGAGGAACTGACGCGGCTGTCGCGTCAGAGGAAACTGGTCCTGCTCACGAACAGCCCGCAGCCCGACGGAGAAGCAATCCTTGGGAAATTGGGCCTATCCGAGGTGTTTGATCTTAAGATATTCATGGGAATGAAACCGATGGAATCGCAGGATCATTTCCGACGACTCGCGGAGCGTTACGATTGTTCTTATGATGAGATGATCAGCATCGGCGATAATTGGCTGAATGATATCTATGAACCCCGTCAGCTGGGCTGCAAGACGATCTTTATCGATTGGTTCGGAACCGGCAGAGAAGATGATGCTGATGCTGTAGTCGGCAGCATGCGGGAAGCACTGGAGATCTTGAAAACGTTGCAGTGACAAGGCAGTGAACACAGCAGGAACGGATCAACAGAGGAGATCTGCTGCTCATAACGGGAAGAAGGAGTGTGGATCAGATGACCAATCCTGAGCACAACCTTGAGGAGCTTAACCGCGAGACGAGGCGTCTGCAATATGTTACGGACAGGATTCGCGAGCAGTTAACGCAGGTGGAGGCCTTGGTGCATGCACGGCGGCAGGATACAGAAGAGATTAAGCGCAACTTCTGGGACAACATTACGGTGAACTTAACGAATGAAACCGAAACGATCGAGACCTATACCAGTATTCAGCAGGAAGCACGCGTGCTTGCTGAACAAGAACGAAGTGAACGTGAGGCGGAACGGCAGCTGGCGACGTTAACACGATTAGCCGATTCGCCTTATTTTGGGCGTGTGGATTTTCGAGAAGACGGGCAGGGAGAGGCGGAGCCGATCTACATCGGTCTGGCTTCCTTGGTGGAGAATGACGGAGAAACTTTCTTGATCTACGACTGGCGGGCGCCGATCTCCAGTCTGTTTTACGATCATGCCCCGGGCAAAGCGGGTTATGAAACGCCCGAGGGCGAGATCAGCGGCGAGATGACGCTTAAGCGCCAATACGTCATCAAGAACGGCAAGCTTATCAACATGTTCGATACCGATGTGACGATCGGCGACTCCTTGCTGCAGCAAGCGCTGTCACAGGGGGCAAGCGCGCAGATGAAGAGCATCGTCGCTACGATCCAGCGGGAGCAGAACCGCGTCATCCGTGACGAGAAGCATCGCTTGCTGATCGTGCAGGGTGCGGCCGGCAGCGGCAAGACCTCCGCAGCACTGCAGCGGGTGGCCTATCTGCTCTATCGTTACCGCGGCTCGCTCACCGCGGATCAGATCGTGCTGTTCTCGCCGAACCCGCTGTTTAACAGCTATATCAGCCACGTACTGCCCGAGCTTGGAGAAGCGAATATGAGGCAGTCCACCTTCCAGGAATATCTGCAGCGCAGGCTGCGCATGTTCCGCCTGGACATCGAGGATCTCTATGAACAAACGGAATACGTCCTGGCGGAGCGGGAGGATCCTTATCATGCCGTGCGCTTGCAAGCGATAAAATACAAGGCTTCGCCGGATTTCTTTGCCCTGATCAACCGTTATGTGCGCTTATTGGAGAAGAAGGGGATGAAGTTCCGTGATATCCGCTTCCGCGGCCGCGTGCTCATCTCAGGGGATGAGATGGAAGAGGTCTTCTACAGCGATGAATTGCGGCGCTACAAGCTTCATGAACGGATCGATGAGTGGAAGAAGCGGATCGCCCTGCGCCTGCAAGAGCTGGAGAAGGTGGAGCGCCGCAGGAAGTGGGTGTCAGAAGCGATCAACCTGCTCGACGATGAAGCATATCGTCTGGCCTATGAGAAACTGCGGGAAACGGGCCGCTTCAAAGGCGATACCTTCGATGATGAACGAAGGGAGCAGGCCTACCTGCGCAAGATGGTCGTTGAAGAGCACTTCGCTCCGCTGCGCAAGAGATTGAGAAAAGGGCTGTATATCGACTATCTCACGATCTACCGGAACCTGTTCTTGGATGAGGAACTGCTCCGCGAATTGATGCACGGCGAAGGAAACGGGGACGAGCAGGGTCAAGATCCAAGCCAAGGACGGGGAAGCGGGGCGCTGCCTGAGGGCTGGGAGAAGTTCGATGAACTGTTCCAACGCGCGCTGACGGATAAGAAACTGCTCTATGAGGATGCGACCCCGCTGCTCTATCTGAAGGAATCCATCGATGGTTTCACGGAGCATGATAACAGCGTGCGCCATGTGCTCGTTGATGAAGCGCAGGATTATTCGCCGTTCCAATTCGCCGTGCTGCGCAGGTTGTTCCCGCGGGCGCGAATGACGGTGCTCGGCGACCTGAATCAGGCGATCTATATGCAGACCGCAGAGATCAACGGTTTCGAGGAACTGGCGGAATTGTTCGCAGCAGGGGATCGGGAGCAGGTTGCGACGATTCGCTTGCTGCGCAGCTATCGCTCGACAAAGCAGATCGTTGAACTCTCAAAACGTCTGCTGCCGGAAGCGCGGGAGGTTGAACCCTTCCACCGCGACGGACCGAAGCCTTCATTGGTCTCCGTGAAGGACGGGGATGATGCGTGTCGCTTTGCCGTGGACTGGGCGGCAGGTCAGCTGCGGGCAGGCCGCAGCAACGTTGGCATCCTCACGTATACGGCTAAGGAAGCGGCGGAGGTCAGCAAGCAGCTGCAGGATCAGCTTGAGGCTCGTCTCATCACCACGGAGACCACCCAGCTGGAATCCGGCGTCTCGGTCTTGCCCGCCTACTTAGCGAAGGGGATCGAGTTCGATGCCGTGCTGATCTGGGATGCTTCGAAGTATCGCGAAGCCGACCGCAAACTGCTGTATACGGCATTTACCCGTGCGATGCATGAACTGGCCGTTATGTACAGACAAGGAGATCCCGGCTTGCTGCAACCCTTGCTGGAAGAGCCGGCCGCGTCGATGGCATAACTCAGCGATCGCTTAGCTGTACGAGATCATGCATAGCCGATAGGCGCCGATCTGCAGCTTGGTCCGCACCGTCTGAACGCAGCGAATCGGCCGAAGTGGTTCTTCGAGAGGGTGAAGTACGGCGGTATCCTGTGCGATATCGGCAGTCACCAGATCGAACAATTCCTCTTCTACAGCGGTGCGAAGGATGCCCGGGTGCTACACAGCAAGGTCGCGAACTATCACCATCCTGAGTACCCGGAACTGGAAGACTTCGGGGATGCTTCGCTGATTGCCGATAACGGAGCGACTAATTATTTTCGGGTGGATTGGTTCACGAATGACCCAGGAGCATGCCTTCAAGGCGGCAGAACTCTGTCTTAAGGCGCAGGAGACGGCGGTCCGCATCCACCAGCCGGACGACCTGAACGGCTCCCGGTATGAAGCGCGGATGCCCGGCGTAAGGATCGGTTCCCAAGATCGAGGTTGAGCCTTCCGTTGACAGCGCCCCCTTCATCATGTTCCGCTTCCCCTGCGCAGCTCTCCTTATGCTATAATGGGAAAGACGGTTTGAGACATCGATCACAGCGGGACGGCTGCAGAACGCACCCGTCCCTGCGAACAGCGGAACTTTGGTACGCTATTTTGAGGAAAATTGTGATTTGCTCAAGCTAACGGAACAGGGATCCGTTATTTGCTGATTTTGATCGACGCATAGGCGCAACAAGCAGAAATAAGGTACTGAGGTTCCGTTAGCCAGAGAAAATGTTCTTTTTGGCGGAAATAAGGAATCTGAGTTCCGCTACACTTAGGCCCCAAAGGAACATGCCTAAAGAAAGCAGCGATTCCGGCCCGATCGGCTTCTACCCGGAACCGATGGGGATCCAGTAAGATCAGCGGCAGGCACGTTCCTGAAGGGAACATACAGGAAGGGGTGTATGCGCAGTGGGGCAGGCTAAGACGAAGACACCTTATGAATTAATCGGCGGTGAAGAAACCTTGCAGAAGCTGGTTGATGCCTTCTATCCGAAGGTGTACAGCGATCCGCGGCTGGCTCCGCTCTTCCAAGGGGATATGGAACTGATCAAGGAGAAGCAGCGGTTGTTCCTGACACAGTTCCTTGGGGGTCCGCCGCTTTACTCGGACAGGTATGGGCATCCGATGATGCGTGCGCGGCATCTGCCTTTCGAGATCACGCCGAGCCGCGCGGAGGCATGGCTGGACTGCATGCGGCAGGCGATGGATGAGATTGGGCTCACGGGGCTGATCCGAGATTATTTCTACGAGAGATTGAAACTGACAGCTTATCATATGGTGAACACCGATGAACCGGGCAGCTGAAGAAGCTGCTCGTTTTTTGTGCTTTGTCAACGGCAGGAGCAAGATTTGTATAAGAATGCAGGGAAAATATTGACACGGTAGACAGTGAAGGCTAATATACGGATAGATTGTGAATTGGTGGCATATTTTTGTTACGTCTAAATGGCATAAGCCGCATTGATGCTGGCTGGTATCAATGCGGCTATTTTTGGGCTGTGTGTTCGGACGGATCACTGAAATCCGCATGTTCTGTCTTCACTGACGGGCTGCAGCGATCTCGAAGAACAGGTTCTGCTTCAGCAGGTTCTCGATCGCTTTCTGATCGGTATGCTGATCGTCGGCGTATATGCCGTAAGCGAACATCAGCTTGACGAGAGCCGCTTCCACAGAGATCCCGCCTAGCGGCTGGATGCCGTAATCGATGAATACGTGAGAGGAAGCATACAAACTTCCTTCTTGCCTGTTCATGGGTGCGGCATAGAGATGGATTCCTGCCTCCCGGCATTCGGAAGCGAAGCGCTCCAAGGAATCCTCCGGCGAAGCAAAGCGAACGCCCGTTGTACCGGAATGGTACAGGTCGATCAGCACGGCATGAGGTTTGCGCTCCATATCGCGCACCTTCAGGTAAGAATAGCGGAATCCCGGATAGGGCGTCAGATAGAGGATGTCCCCGAAGGAAGCGCCTGCTGGCAGCTCCAGGGACTGCCGCTGCTCGAAGCGCCGCAATTGCGCGGGCTCCGGGTTGTAAGGGGAAGGATGGAGGCGCAGCCGCCCTTCCTCGATCTCTCCGAAGGGTTCATCGTGTATGCTGACGATTCGGTCGGTGAAGGGCTGCGACTGACGGATTCGCGTCCCCAGGTGAACAAGTGTACGCTTGCGATCCTCGAACACGACGAAGACGCCGGGCAGGGGATCGTGGAGGATCATGGCGATACATGCAGCGAAATTGCGCACCCCTTCTGAACGGGGATCGTCCAGCGGGTAATTGCTGGCTGTGATCAGGATGGGAATTGGACTGTCGGCGAAGGAGTAACTGATCGCCGCGGCCGAATAGGCCAATGTATCGGAGCCGTGAGTGATGACGATACCGTCATAGCCGGCTGGTCCGCTCTCGTCAACAGCCCGGCGCAGCCGGGTCCAATCCTGCGGCAACAGGTTCTCGCTCAGGAGGGTAAAGGGCTGGATCACGGTGAATTCCGCTTGCTTCCCGTATTCCTCCTCGTATCTGCGCAGCAGTTCATAGCCGAATGCTGCATCCACATCGATGGCTGTACCTTGACTGCGGCTGCCGATTGTGCCGCCGGTCATCACTACTAAAACTTTCTTCATAGACTAGATTCCTCTTTCTTATGCAATAATTGAAACTTCACATGCTGCTTCCACGTAATATGTTACATTAGATGGAAGTCGTAGACAAACGTGCGAGGTGAACGTGTTTCATGGAAACCGTATATTGGATTTTGTTCGCTGCTGGAGTCCTCTTGGCGATTATTACGATCTTGTTCGGTGACGTTTTTGAGTTTGCAGGCGGCGGAGCTCCCTATTTATCGCCTACAGTGATCGCAGCATTTATTACGGTTTTTGGCGGAACCGGTGCCTTTCTTACGATTGCCGGCGATTTGCCGCCAATGCTGACAGCGCTCATCTCACTAGTTATCGCGCTGACTCTCACCTCGGTTATCTTATTTGCAGTTATCATTCCATTGTACCGCGCTCAGACGTCGGCTGCCTTCTCCAGCAAGGAGATGGTAGGTAAGATGGCTGAAGTGATCACGCCGATCGAACCGGGCATGAAGGGTGAGATCATCTATGAGCAGGGAGGATCGCGGCTTAGTGCCCCAGCCAAGACGATGCAGGATACGCGCATTGAACAGGGGGAATCCGTCTGGATCATGGATGTGATCGGCGGCACGTTCATCGTGGAGAAGGCAGGGAAATAAAGGTGTTCACCGCTGGCAGCACGTGCAGCATAACCTGCTTGTCTGCAGACGGTTGATCCAATACATCCATGCATATTCTATCAATAGGAACGAGGAGGATGAAAGCATATGGGCACGGTTGCTATTGTCGGAATAATCGCAGTGCTCGTACTGTTAGTCGTCGTATTTGCCACGCGGTACCGAACCGTGCGGGCGGATGAAGCGATGATCATCACCGGGGCGATGACCCGGAACGGGATGAAGATCGTGAAGGCGGGCGGCGCTTTCGTATTCCCGATTATCCAGAGCGCCGAGACGCTGTCGCTGCAAGTCCACACGCTCGAGATCAAAACGCCTGAAGTCTATACAGAGCAAGGGGTTCCTGTGATGGCGGACGGCGTGGCGCAGGTGAAGATCAAGGGCGATATCGAGTCGATCGCAACGGCTGCAGAACAATTCCTGGGCAAAAAAGAAGAAGAACTGCGGGATATCGCTACGCAGACGCTGGAAGGACATCTGCGGGCGATCCTCGGTCAGATGACCGTTGAGGATCTGTACCGCAACCGCGATGAATTCGCGAAGCGTGTGCAGGAAGTAGCAGCCAGCGATCTGAACAAGATGGGTCTGCAGATCGTCTCCTTTACGATCAAGGATGTGCGCGATAAGAACGGCTATCTGGACGCTCTTGGCCAGCCGCGGATCGCGCAGGTGAAGCGGGATGCGGAGATCGCCAAGGCAGAGGCGCTGAGGGACGAGCAGATCGCGAAGGCCAAGGCCCTCGAAGAAGGCAAAAAGGCCGAGTTCCAAGCGGAAACGAATATCGCTGAAGCGCAAAAAGAGATGGAAGTCAGAAAGTCTGAATTCAAGAAGGAACAGGATTTGCGCCGCGCAGAAGCGGATCAGGCTTACAAACTGCAAGAGGCCAAGATCCTGCAAGAAGTAAAGCGCGAAGAGATGCAGATCGCGGTCGTCGAGCGGGAGAAGCAGATTGAGCTGGAGATGAAGGAGATCGAACGCCGCGAGAAGGAGCTCGAAGCAACGGTCCGCAAGCAGGCGGAGGCAGAACGCTACGCCATGGAGCAGCGGGCTGAAGCGGAGCGCTATATGATTGAAGCAACAGCACGGGCTGAAGCAGAACAGATCCGACTAGCCGGTCAGGCTAATGCGGATAAACAGCGGGCAGAAGGTGCGGCGGAAGCAGAGGTCATCCGCATGAAAGGTCTGGCGGAAGCGGAAGCGAAGAACAAGATCGCGGAAGCGATGAAGAAGTACGGCGAAGCGGCCATTGCGGAGATGATCGTCAGCCAGTTCCCGGAGATCGCACGCGCTATCTCGGAGCCGCTGGCGAAGACGGAGAAGATCGTCGTGATCGACAACGGTTCCGAATCCGGCGGAGGGGCTGCCAAGGTGACGAGTTATGTAACGGATATCTTGGCGAAGCTGCCTGAGACCGTGGATTCCTTGACGGGCGTTGATCTGACGAAGCTGTTGGAACGCTTGGCAGGAAGCCAAGGTGCGGCGAAGAAGCAGGCTGAGAAGAAACAGCAGGCCGAGGAGGAGGCTGCGGCATCAGCTGAGCTGCCTTCATCAAAATCTGAATCGGACAATTAATTAAACAGCAACAAAAAATACTTGGCACGCGGTATGTGCCAAGTATTTTTTACGTCCGGCAAGGGATGGATGTTAGTAACTTGTTGTATCGGTGCAGGTCGGGTGCAGGTTGTACAAAGGCTGCATGACAGGGCGCGTCAGGGCAGGGACCGCTCGGCCCTGACGAAGGCGATGAAACGTTTGGCCTCTTCTGGAGTCAGTTCTTTGCCATCCACTGTCAAGGTGAACTTCTCAAAGATCTTCTCATCGGAGAGTTCCAGGCTTTGGGTGAACATCTCCACATGTTCCGCTGACAATGGATTCGGATCATCTGTACGGCCGATGAGATAATCTACCGTTACCTGAAAGTGATCTGCTATTTTGTTCAGGACTTCATAATCCGGAACTCTTCTATTCTTCTCGTAGTGAGACAACGAAGCCCGTTTGATCCCGAGGATCTTGGCTAACTCTTCTTGCGTAAGACCGTGTTTCTCTCGAAGTTCAGCAATCCTCTCACCATAAGTTTTCATAATACCCTCCATTGTCGTAATTCTTAAAGCGCTGAAAATACGACAAAACAAAAATACTTGGCAAGATACAAAACATATCATAAATTAGGTACATAATCAGAGGGATACAAAACGTATCGAAGGTTCATTCTAGCGGGGGTAAGTCTTCCGATGCAAATCTTCCAAAATTATCTATATGTCAGTCTATCCCATTTATGAGCAGGGTAAACCTCACACGAGTAAAGCGAAGGAGCGTCCCTATATCGAGAAGGTCGTCCGGCATGTCGCCAATATCGAAGCGCATTACCTCGACCTGCCGGATCGGACGCCTTCAACACCGCCTTGGCTGATGCATTGGCGAAGTTCACATTCGATGATCATCAAAATAAATGAAAATATGGTGAACCTGCGCTACCTTAATTCTAGTTGTACGTATATATTAGATAATGACTTTCAATCAGGTTGATAGGATAGGAAAGAAATGCGGCGGTCCGCCTTGTGTTCCAGCGGAATCAACAGCGAATCGCCGCTTGCAGATCGCGGAAGAGCACGGATTGTCAGTGGGTGCAGGCCGGTCGAAGATGCGGGCGAAAGCAACAAAACAGCCTCACGGATGGATCCGCGAGACTGACAGAAATTACAAGTTCATAGAATGTTGAAATCATCTAATATTTTTGGTAGAATAACGAATACTACATGAAAGCTCGAAATATCTTTAATATTATCACAGCCGAATCCGGGTTGTCAATAATGTTTTTACAATGCCGCATATTTGCGAATCCTACTGTTAAAGGGGTGCCGTTATGAGCGTTCCAACCAAAGATGATGCTATGGTGACCAAGCCGAGATCTTCTTCGGAACTATCCATCGAGCAGGTGATGAAGCAGCTGGAGGAAGAAGGGAAGAAGAACTCCTCACTGCTGTACAAAGACATCATGGATCGACTGGCTCCTTACGACGTCAGTCCAGAGCAGCTGGATGAATTCTTGGAGAAACTCTCTGAGATGGAGATCACCGTCGTCGAAGAAGATGACTTGGAGATGGATGACAGCGATTCGGATGGGTTAGCGGTTCATGACTACATCGGATCGGGCGATACGGCAACCAGCGATTCCGTCCGGATGTATCTGAAGGAGATTGGGCGCGTGGAACTGCTCTCCGCTGAGGAAGAAGTGGAGTTGGCTAAGCGGATCGAACAAGGGGATAAGGAAGCGAAACGAAGACTCGCCGAAGCGAATCTTCGGCTTGTTGTGAGTATCGCTCGCAAATATGCTGGCAGAGGGTTGATGTTCCTGGATTTGATCCAGGAAGGCAATATGGGTCTGATGAAGGCTGTGGAGAAATTTGATTACCGCAAAGGGTTCAAATTCAGCACTTACGCCACTTGGTGGATCCGGCAAGCGATCTCCCGTGCTATCGCGGATCAAGCAAGGACGATTCGCATCCCCGTTCATATGGTCGAGACGATTAACAAATACATCCGCATCTCCAGACAGCTCCATCAGGAGATGGGGCGTGAGCCGACACCGGATGAGATCGCGAAGGAGATGGGGCTGACGACGGAGAAGGTGCGCGAGATCATGAAGATCGCGCAGGAACCGATCTCTCTTGAGACGCCTGTCGGCGAGGAGAATGACTCCAGTCTCGGCGATTTTATCGAGGATCATGATGTGCTGGCACCGGCCGATGCGGCATCGTATGAGATGCTCAAGGAGCAGATCAGCGAAGTGCTGGATACCTTAACCGAACGCGAGGAAAGCGTCCTGCGGCTCCGATTTGGCCTTGATGACGGCCGATCCCGCACCCTTGAAGAGGTGGGCAAGGTGTTCGGCGTTACCCGCGAACGCATTCGTCAGATTGAGGCGAAGGCGCTGCGCAAGCTGCGGCACCCGAGCCGGAGCAAACAGCTCAAGGATTTTATGGAATAAGATTTTTGGGTTTAGGAATCATAAAATTTTAATCAACTATCATCATATCTGCTAATAAGAGAAGCTGCGCTATTCCAAAGCGCAGCTTCTCTTATTAGCGAATATGGATGTGTTGGAAATATCGCATAACGCATGCGTTACAAAAGCGGTTGGTCCAGGGCATATAATTGCCGGTAACGTTCATGCTGCTGCAGCAGCTGTTCGTGCGAGCCTTGCATCGTGATCTTGCCGCCGTCGAGGAAGATGATCTGGTCCATCTGTTCCATCCCCGTGAGATGGTGGGTGATCCAGATCAAGGTGCGGCCTTGCAGATTCTGAAACAGCGTCGTTAGCAGCCGCTGTTCGGTAATCGGATCCAGGCCGACGGTCGGCTCATCCAAGAGAACGATGGGGCGGTTCTGCAGCAGCACGCGGGCAAGGGAGATGCGCTGCCGTTCGCCGCCGGAGAAGCGGCTGCCGGTTTCCCGCACCGGCGTCTCCAGCCCCTTAGGCAGCGAGGCGATCAGTTCGCCGAGGCCTGCCCGCTCTGCTACGGCCATGACCTCTTCATCGGAGGCATTCTGGCGGCCGAGGCGAATGTTGTTGGCGATGGTCGTATCAAACAGGTAGGGCTGCTGGTTCATCACGGAGAACAAACCGGCTTCCCTTGCTGCCTGCGCCTCCACGCCTGCGATGCTGATCCTGCCTTCCTGCGGCGCGAGTTCCCCCTGAATCAGTTTGAATAGCGTGGACTTCCCGGCTCCGCTGCGTCCGATCAAGGCGATCTTCTCGCCGGTCTGGACCTTCAGATGAATATCTCTGACGCTCCATCCTTCTGATCCCGGATAGCGATACCCGACGCCGTCGAGGTGGATGAAGGCATCGGATGGGCCGTCCTTGATGTTGATGCTGGGTATTGAAGCGGGCGCTGCAACGGATGCATCAGCTGATGCCTCAGCTGATGCATCAGCTGGCGCTGCTGGAGAATTAACCCCAGTGGTCGTTTCTGTCTTCGCCTCCATCTCAGCCGTGCCGGCCGCTTCTACTTCCTGCAGCCGCCGGGTCGAGACGCGATAGTCCGGGGAGGCGATGACCGCCTGACCGGCTCTGACCATCGCTTCGATCAAAGGGAAGGTTACGAAGGTGTAGGCGGCGATCCATTCCGGTGCGAACTGTCCGCTGGTGCTCATCGAACCTGCCCACACCGCCATCAAGAGGACGGCTCCTCCGCCGATACACTGCATGATCCACTCCGCCCGCCATTCCTTCCGCCGGTTGCGGCGGTCCAGATCAGCCATAGCTGCTTGCCGCTGTGCCAGTCTCTCCAGCAGATGGTTCGTCCTGCCGCTTAAGAGCCAGTCGTTCATCCCGAAGATGGAATCCGCTGTCTCCTGATAGAGCAGGCTGCGTTCCTTAAGATGCTTCTTCCGGATGACCCGCGAGGCGAGCAGCGTGACCACGGGCACCGTGATCAGCAAGAAGCCGCAGTACAAGGCGATAAGAACAGCGAAAGCCGCATCCATATAGCCTAGGATCAACACTCCCGCAGCGTAGACCAGCACGGCTGCGGTGTAGGGCAGGGCCAGGCGGAGGTAGACATTCTGCAATTGCTCGATATCTTCAGCTAACAGGCCCAGGATATCCCCCGTACGATAGCGGGAACGGATGTGCACCGCCTGCGGTTCCAGGGCGCGGTACAACCTGACGCGCATGGCGGACAGGATGCGCAGCACCATATCATGGCTGATCAGCCGCTCTACATAGTGAATGACCGCCCGGCCGAAGCCGAAGGTGCGGACGAGCACGATCGGGACATAGACCATCAAGACGTTGTAAGGCTGGAGGGCGGAACGAGAGATCAGATACCCCGAAGTGAACAAGAGGGCAGCGCCGCAGGCGACGGCCAGCGTCGCGATCAGCGATACGGCGAGGAAACGGACAGCCTGCTTCCGTACATAGGGCCGGATCCAGCCGCGGGTTGCCGTTGGTTGTTGTACTTCTTCTTTCATCTCCTGCCACCTCCAGCCGCATGTGCTTCTAATAATGCGTAATAGACACCTTTCCGTTGGATCAATTCCTCATGGGTCCCCTGTTCGACCAGCCGCCCGTTCTCCAGGACGAGGACCCAGTCCATCTCCTTCATCCAGTGCAGCCGATGAGTAGCCAGGAACACTCGGCGCCCCTCCATGATCGGCAGCATCGTCTGCTTCAGCTCCCATTCCGTTTCGATATCGAGATGAGCCGTCGGTTCATCCAGCAGCAGCACGTCCCGCTTCCCGATCAGCGCTCTTGCCAGCGCTATGCGCTGCGCCTGACCGCCGCTTAAGCTTCGGCCGCCCTCGCCGATCGGTTCATGGATCCCAGCGGGCAAGCTTTGCACCAATTCCGCCAAACCAACATCGGCAAGCACCTGTTCGATCTGTTCTTCGCTGGCTTCAGGCTCATAGAAACGGATGTTATCAGCTAAGGAAGCGCTGAAGACATAGGGATGCTGCGGGATATAGGCTGAGCGGAGCTGCCATGCGGCCCGCATCTCATCGGTCAAGGGCCGGTCACCGATCTGGATCTTGCCGGCATCCGGCTGCAATTGTCCGCTTAAGATATGGAGGAGAGTGGTCTTGCCTGCACCGCTGGCGCCGACGATGCCGACTTTGCGCTTCGAACCGTCAAGATGAATGGAGATCTCCGTCAACCTTGCCTGTTCGGAGTCCTCACTTTCCACGCATAGACCCTCTAATATGATTGGATCGTTCAACGCATCGAGCTCCGGCGGCGCCTCAAGGGCGTCAAGCTTCATCAGGGATTGGTCCTCTTCGAGAATCTCCCGGATTGTTTGCCAAGCCTCCTTGCCGTCCAAGGAAGCATGATAATCGGAGCCGAGGTTGCGCACCGGCTGATAGTAGTCCGGCGCCAGCAAGAGAACGGCAAGCGCCGGCAGCAAGTCGATATTCCCGTCGATGAGCCGAAGACCCAAGCCAACGGCAACGAAGGCGACGGATAAGGTGCTGAAGAAATCCAGCGCGAAGGAAGAGAGAAAGGCGACGCGCAGGGTGCGCATCGTCGCCCGGCGGAAGCGGTCGCTGACTTGCTGTACAGAACCGGCGAAATCCCGGCTGCGTCCGAGCAGGCGCAGCGTCTCCAAACCGCGCAGCACATCCGTGAAGTGTCTTGCCAGCACCTGATAGGATTTATACTGCCTGTCGGCGAACCGCCGTGCAGCATAGCCGAGCAGGATGAAGAAAGCGATCAGAACCGGCAAGGTGAAGGTCAAGATCAAACCGGAGATGAAATCCAGTACATAAACGGTGATCAGAATAGGCAGCGTGACGAACACCATGTCGATCATGCGCGGCACGAAGAGCTCCAAATAAGTACGGAAGCGGATGACCCCATCGATGAGGAGGGTGATGAGCTGTCCGCTGCCGCGGGAGGCCGCATAGCGCGGTCCTAATTCAAGGAGCTTGCGCATTAGTTCCGATTGCAGCGATGTGCTCGTCTGTTCCGCGTATCTGCCCGAGATGATCTTACTGAGCCAGATGCTCGTAAAGCGAACGAGATAGGCGCCCAGGAATAACAGAAGAGGCGGAATCGCCTCTTGCCAAGTCCCGCCTCGAAACATGAGGACGACGCTCGAAGCCAGCCACCAGGCTTGAGCGATCGTCGCCGCTGCCTGCAGCAACGAGAGAATCGTAAGCAGCAGGACGGAGCGGCGTATATTTTTGAGAGTAAACAGTGTTCTATCCATTCATTAATACTCCAAGTGATCTTTGGTAGAGACGCGTTTGCTGAAAACGTAGTAACTCCAGATCTGATACCCCAGGACGAAAGGCAGCAGACAGACGGCTACGATCGTCATCGCCTTGAGGGTATATGGGTTCGAGGCGGCATTCATCACCGTTAGATTGAAGCTTTCATCGATGGTGCTGATCATCACATTCGGGAACAGACCGACGAACATCGATGCGACCATGAGGATGATCGTGGCACCGGACATGCCGAAGGCGAGGCCTTCTTTGCCCTTGCGAAGAGCAGCATACGTCAAGGCTACCGCAACGACGCCTAAAGCCACGATGATCATGGACAGGGTGAAGCGAGCTTGGAACAGATCCGTAGCATATGCCGTCCAGATCACCAGTACCAGAAGCAGCACTGCTTGGACAGGCACCCATCTGGTTGCCATGGTTCTTGCGCGTGTTCGCAGATCATCGGTCGTTCTAAGGCTGATGAAGATCAGACCGTGCAGGAAACAAAGGCCCGTGATCGTGATTCCGCCCCATACGGAATAACCGTTGATAATGTCGAAGAATCCTGCGCTCATGTGCATATTATGGTCGATCGGCACGCCTTTTATCATGCTGGTGAACATGATGCCGAACAGAAGCGGCGGGAATAAGCTGCCGATGAAGATCGCGATATCCCATACGTTCTGCCATCTTGGGTTATCCACCTTGCTGCGGAATTCAAAAGCGACGCCGCGCGCAATGAGGGCAAGCAGGATAAAGGTCAGCACCAGATAATATCCGCTGAATAAGGTCGAATACCAGTGCGGAAACGCTGCGAACATCGCACCTGCTGCCGTGATCAGCCAGACTTCATTGGCATCCCAGAAAGGACCGATCGTGTTGATCAGCACTCTGCGCTCGAGATTCCCTTTCGCCAAGGTGCGGGTCGCCATCCCGACACCGAAGTCAAAGCCCTCTAGGAAGAAGAACCCCGTGAACAGAACGGCGATTAACAGGAACCAAAGATCATTGAGTGACAACTTGACCGCCTCCTACTGCTTGATATGGATCGATCTCCGCCTCTTCCTCTGTATGCGTCGGCAGGTTCGGACCTTTGCGGGCTGTCCGGACGAAGAGATAGATCAGGACGAACAGAAGCACCAGATAGATCAGGGTGAAGGCGATCAGCGAGAAGAGAACCTCATTCGCCGTCACATTCGGTGATACGGAATCCTCTACCGTCAACAGCCCGAATACCGTCCAAGGCTGGCGTCCGATCTCAGTCATGATCCAGCCGGCGGTGTTCGCGATGAACGGCAGGAAGATACCGACGATCATTGCGCGCTTAAACCAGCCTTGCATCTTGTCCCATTGCTTGCGCAGGGCGAGATAGGAACCGTACAGCGCGAGAAGGATCATCAGCATGCCGCAGCCGACCATGATCCGGAAGCTCCAGAAGGTCGTTCGTACCGGCGGAATGTAGTTGCCTTCACCGTAAGCTTCTTCATATTCCGCTTGCAGCTCGTTCATGCCTTTGACAGATCCGGAAAACTTGCTGTAAGACAGGAAGCTCAGCAGATAAGGGATCTGAATCTCGAAGCTGTTCTGTTTGGTCTCTGGATCAATAATTGCGAATACCGTCCATGGCGCCGGGTCCGGGCTGGTCTCCCACAGTCCTTCAGCAGCAGCCATCTTCATCGGCTGTGTCTTCACCAGGTACTGGGATTGACCGTGGCCGAAGTAAGCGATCAATACCGATGAGATCAGAGCAGTGATAACGGCAAGTTTGAACGAAGATCGGAAGAACTCGACATTCTGTTTGCGCAACAGTTTCCAAGCACTGATCCCAGCGACAAGGAATGCACCGGTAGCGATCGATGCCGAGATCGTATGCGGGAACTCCCACAGGAGCTGACCGTTGGTGAGCAGTGCTCCCAGGTCATTCATCTCCGCACGGCCGTTGTTGATCACGAAACCGACCGGACGCTGCATGAAGGAGTTCGCTGCCAGGATCCAAAGGGCAGACAGCATTGTACCGATCGAGACAAGCCAGATACATGCGAGATGCACCTTCTTGGGCAGACGATTCCATCCGAAGATCCACAGGCCGATGAAGGTCGACTCTAAGAAAAAGGCGAGCAATGCTTCAATCGCCAGTGGAGCGCCGAAGACGTCTCCGACGAAGCGTGAGAACTCTGACCAGTTCATGCCGAATTGGAACTCTTGCAAGATCCCGGTCACAATCCCCACCGCAAAGTTAATCAGCAGGAAAGTCCCCCAGAACTTCGCCATCTCTTTGTATTTCTCATCATTCTTGACGACATATACAGTTTGCATAATCGCGACCAGCAGCGAAAGGCCGATCGAGATCGGGACGAAGATGAAGTGGAAGATCGTCGTCGAAGCAAACTGCAGACGTGCTAAATCCAATACATCCATGCCTTCTCTCCCTTTCAAGGATATTTGTTTGTCTCTCCTGAGACTTTAATCATTTTGTGAACAGATTGTTGTGAAAAAAGTCACATCCACAGAGGTCAAAAATAGACGAAAGCGTGAAACAGATCACATTAATGTTTCTGCTTATAGTATAGGACGGCTTTTGCGTGAATTGTCGGCGTGAACGTGGCAATTCCGTGACCCCGAGATGACATTTATGTGAAGGTATTTTTATCATGCGAGGATCCCCGCAGGGGATGGACGAGAACATGGTACGGGAGGGAAAAGCTCCCTCTTATAATGGGCAGTGAATCAGGAGGAGAATCAGGAGGAGATTCAGGACGCGATACAAAAAAGGGAATAAGGAAGTGATACAATAAAGGGAATAAGGGAAGTGGAATTTCCGTTATTTTGTAAAATAGGCCGAATTCGCAGAAATAAGGTCAATCAGATTTCCGCTATTTCAAAAAAAGTGGGCGGATTCGTATGTTTTTGTGGTGATTAGGGGATATAAGGGAAATTTGGCTTCCGCTATTTTGGTGAAATCCATGATTTTATTAAACCTAAATTTCGAAAGTAACATGCTCTAAAAACATGAAAAGTGCCCCGAATCTTTGGTAGAATGGTGTTTACCTACAACATCACCCACAAAGAGAGGAGCACCCTTAAGGTGAAGTCTAACACAACCTATTAGCCTATAACCTCTATGAGCGATTCAAACAGGACTGCTGCGAACCCGTCCACCAGGGGTATACGATTGCGCGTTTTCGTTTAGAGTTCTTTCACGTTGCCGCAACGATTATTCAGCATAGCCGCCGAGTGATTCTGAAGTTGATGAAAGACTTTA
>NZ_BMAQ01000031.1 GCF_015472005.1 Insulibacter thermoxylanivorax
CCTTCTTGCCGCCGTTCACACCCGGACCGCGGGCAGGGCCGCGGCGGTCGTCTTTGTCTTCGTCCTTCTTGCCGCCGTTCACACCCGGACCGCGGGCAGGGCCGCGGCGATCATCGTTGTCTTCATCCTTCTTGCCGCCCTTCGCTCCCGGGCCGCGGGTTGGACCCCGGCGCTTGTCATCATCATCGCTGCTGCCCTTATTCTTCCCGGTTTCATTACCGCCCTTATGGGAAGCGGGCTTCTCGAAGCCGATATCCTTCTTGCCTTTGGCACTGTTTTTGAACAATTGCTCGATATTCGAACGCAGTTGTTCCTGATCCTTCTCCAGGATGCGCTCCAACCCCCCGGCCTCTTCGGCCAATTGCGTGATCGATTTCTGCTCGATCTCTTCAAGGGGCAGCGCCTGCCCAGTCTTCTCAGCGATGATCAATCCCACGGCCAGTTTGCCCGCAGAGATTCCCTTCTTCTTGGCATCCTCGCGTACTTCATTGGGCACGGTAAGCGTCGTGATGGTGATCGGCTTCTCCTCCATAATGGAAGTCTGCGATGGGACGAGTCCCCCCTCTTCTTCCTCAGAGGTGTCTGCGGATGCTGCAGCCGCAGCGGTTCCGATCGCCGCCTTCTGACGGATGGCGCGATCGATCACAGCCCTCACCTTCTCCTGCAGTTCTTCTTGATTCAGATTGCTGTGTTCTCCGATGACGGTGCTGGTGATGACGATCTCTGCCTTCCCCGCCGCCACATACGGCTCGAGATAGGGGTCAGCCCGCTCGATCAGCTCTTCCATGACCAGCTCCACATCACGGCCGATCGCGTCGATGCCTTCCACCAGTTCCCGTCCTGCCTCGTTCAGCCCAACCAGCTCCACTACCCGGGCGTTGTCATCTACGCCGATCTCCACGCTGGGGTTAATATCGATCGACAGATAAGCCACCGCTGCTGCCACCGTTCCCTGCAGCATCCGCTGCCCGAACAGCGTGCTCAGCGCAACCAGGCAGAGGAGGAGCGCTGCAGCTGCAAGCGCCCATTGCATTCGGCGCACAGGAGATACTTCCGCCTGTACATCGAAAGCGATCTCTTCGCCGACCTGCATGCCGGGCTTATAACGCAGCTTGATGAAGCGGCCGTCCCGGGTCATGACGACGGCGCTGCGCCTCGATACTTCCATGACGATCCCTGTATTCATAAAGGCTCCTCCCTTCCTACATCCTCTGGCAGCCGCAGGTAATCCTGCAGGTGCGGATAAGCGCCGCCCGCGATCAGCGCGATGGCGATAAGATATTTGCGATTGCGTTCCAACGTCTTGCGGGACACAGGCAGATGTTCTGACAACTCCTTAATCGGGAGCATCTTCTTCTGCATAAGGGTCTCCATCCACTGTTCATTCGCAGCGATGCTCTTGCCGATCATGATCATCTTCTCCCGCGCATCCCGGTGTTTCGGCGACAGCTTCGTCAACTCGCGAAAAGATATGCCGAACTGGGCCAGCTTGGCCGCATATTCCTCAATCTCCTGCTGTCTGTCCAGGCGAAGTTTCTCGCGTTCATAGCGTTCGATGGACTGGTGGATCTCCAGCGGATTGATCAAGTTGTTCTCCTCGTCCTCCACATCGAAGGCACTGTAAGGGATATGCGGCTGATGGCGATTCTCCCTGCGCAGGTGATCGATCAGCCGGCGGCGGATGACCGTTTCGGCAAAGCCGAAAAAACTCCCCGCTGCATCACTGGAATATTGATTGATCGCTTCATCAAAGGCCATCAAAGCGATGCTGTACTCATCATCCCGCGTTGGATCGATGTACCGCCTGCAGAAACGGCTGGTCATCTTCGCGATCAACGGCTGATAATTCGTGATGAATTCGTTGCGGAGTTTAACATCGCCTTGCTGGATCCTCGCGATCGTGATTTCAACAGGCATCTCTTCCTGCTCGTCAGCATCCCTTATGGAAGGCTGCCTGCCGAGAAATCTATGTAATACTGCTAGCAGCAATTGTTCCACCCCTCGCTATATAATATCGTCGACAGAATGGGGTTTATGGGGGCTGGATGAACATATGGACCCCTCACGCCTGCCTGTGTCGCTTCACAACGGACATTCCACAGCTTACTCTATGCAAAAAGCGCCTCATCAGAGGCGCCTGTCCTATAGGCTTAGTCACAATCTGCCTAGTTTGTTCTTGTTCCGCAATTTGGAATATCGTTGACTGAGCACGACGAGCCTCTTCTTCAACTGCTCCTCCCATTCCTCATCACCGATGGATTTGGCGATGGGCAGGAGATCCAGCGCCATATCGATCTGATTGCGCACGATCGACAGCGGATCTTCGTCCTCTTCATTGACGCAGTTGTCGTACAGCTGATCCGCATGCTCTAACTCCACAAAGTCTTCAAAATCGATCTCGGTGGCACCGTCGCCATGAGCGTATTCAGCCAGGATTTCGTATTCATTTTCGATCAGGTAATGCACCTCAACCCGGTGGCATACCGGGCAGAACAGCAACGGTACATTCTGAATACGCGTCCGGATGTATTTTAAAGTACCCCGAGTACCGATCATACTGGCTCCACAGCAGAAACTCATGGCTCACCCCTCCAAGTTTGCCTCTTATTCGTTATCCATGTTGTCCGATCTAGGATCCCCTGTTACATACATTTACGGTGAATTATATCATAAATCTCCAGATCTTCTAGAAGGCTGATAATTTTCTCTTACCTTATTCGCGGCAGGAACGCTTCATTCCTTGTTCTATGGAACGTTAAATATTGGAATACGTGCAGGCACCGCCTGACATTCGCAAACCCGCAAACCGCAGCTCCGAACGCCTTAGGTTATCGGGTTCGCTGATCCGCGGGTCACCGGGCGCAACCTGTTATTGCATCCATCGCAGCGGGCTGGTTTTATTTCTCCTCCAAGGCTTGTCTCATCTGCTCGATATGCTCCGCTTCCCCGCTGACCAAGAGCCGGTCGCCCAGCAGGATCTCCGTCGATCCCTGAGGAACGACGAAGGATTGTCCGCGATAGATGCGAAGCACTAAAGCCTGTCCTAAGATCGGCATATCTCTCAGCATCATCTTATGATAAGCAGGATTGCGAACGACAAGTTCCTTCAAGGTATCGTCGTTGGTGGTGATCAGCTTCACCGCGCCCGGGTACTGGATCATCCCGCGCAGCAGCGTCCGCGCCGCATACAAGGTCGAGAACACCGTGAAACCTTCCTCTTCCGCCTTCTCCACGCGCTCCGGATCTTCCAGACGAACGATGATCCGTTCCACTCCCATCGAATGGGCGTGACGGGCCAACTGCATATTCACCTGATCATCAAGAGAACCGCAGATCAAGACATCAGCATCAAAGGCCCCCTTGTCGGCCAGAGAGACGATATCCAAACGAGGCACTTCCGTCAGCGGGAAACGGCTGTACTGCTCCTCCTTAGATTCCATCCCCGAAGGCTTGGCGCTGTACAGCGTGACCTCCAAGCCATCCTTCTGCAGATCCTGAGATACAGGAAGGGTGATATGATTCGCACCGATCATCGCGATCTTCAGCGGTTTGTCCTCCTTAGGCGGGTTCAAGCGATTGAACATGACCGGAGCGACGAAACAGCTGATAATCGCCACGAGGATCAGCGCGCCATGCATCGACGAGGTGATCAAGCCGAGATCAAGAGCTACGGTCGCTGCAGCGATTACCAAACTCAAGGTAGAAGACAGCAGGATCCCGGCACTCATGGACTCCTTCCATCCGAACCAGAAGCGGAGCATGACGGCCGGCATCAGCTTCGAGATGAAGAGCGCCAGGAGCAGCACGGGGATGAAGAACAGGATGCGAATATCGCTGAACAGCTCCCAGATATTCAATTTCACCCCGGTCATCACGAAGAAGATCGGGATCAAGAATCCATAGCCGAAGCTCTCCAGCGAATGTTGGAAACCTTTATCCGGCACGACCAAAGTCACGACCACCCCGGCCAGGAATGCGCCGAGGATATTCTCCACACCCATGTTCTCTGACATCACGACGAAGAACAGGAGCAGAGCGAATACCCCGCGGGTGCCCAGCTGCGCAGTTCCCTTCATCAAGGCTTCAAGAAACTTCGAACGCGTGAATCTTCGAATCGAGAGATAGACGATCACCACGAGCAGGAAGAAGGCGATGAGCAGCAGCATGCTGGCCATCGAACCGCTGAGTGAACTTATGTAGATCGCAAGCAAGATCATCGTGACAAAATCCGAGATCACGGTGATCAACAGAATCGTCTGTCCAAACGGCGTCTCGATCAAACCTTGCTCCTTAAGCACAGGAACAACCACGCCGAGGGAGATCGTAGCGATGATAATCGTCATCAGGTAGGGTTCGCTGACGAAGCCCAGCCAGACCAATCCCTCTGCCAATCCGTATGAGATCAGCAGGATCCCGGTGAACACGATCAGCGATGCGACCAGCGGATTCGGACCTTTCTTGCGCGGGGATCTCCTTCTCGCAAATTGATTGAAATCAATCTCCATCCCGCTTAAGAACATGAGATAGATGAGGCCGAAGGTGGAGAGCAGCTCCAACCAAGCATCTTCTTGAATCAGATTAAATCCGCTTCTGCCGATGATCAGTCCGACGAGGATCTCCGCTACGACAACGGGCAACACTTTGAGCCGCAGTTGATGCAGGATGATCGGAATAGCGAAGGCGATCGCGACGACGATCAGGAGTGATGTAAGGGATGTATGTGCTCCCATTAGGCGCCTCCTTTGCAGTCACGCGGGCGGCCTGCCCGCTGTTTGTAGTCTGTACTTTTTTCCATTATCCATAACATTGCTCCGACAGGCAAGCCATGAACCGGGCATGATTCGGCTGGCAGCCGTTTATTGGACCTTAAGCGGCAGGCGATTGCCTTGATTCTATAGCTCTCTATGAATATTGCATACACTGTTAAGAAAAAAAGCCGCCCCAAGGCGGCTCAAGCAAACAACCAAACAAACGACTTCCCGCGGCCGCTTGTCCCGGCCGGCATCCAGTCCGTGCACCCAACCATCCCAGCTGCGGTTTAAGCCTCTGTACCCCCGTAGGTCTCTCTGTACTTGTCCGCAGACCAGAGTTTCTCGAGTTCCGATGCATCGGTGTATTCGATTGCGATCAGCCAGCCATCGCCGTAAGGAGCTTCGTTCACCTTGCCCGGAGTATCGGCAAGCGCTTCGTTGATCGCAGCTACTTTGCCGGATACCGGAGCGTACAGCTCCGATACGGTCTTCACTGATTCAACGCTGCCGAAAGGCTGACCGCCGGTGACGGGATCGCCGACGCGCGGCAGTTCCACGAACACGATCTCGCCCAGCTCGCTGACGGCAAATTCCGTCATGCCGATCACCACGCGGCTGCCTTCCACCCGCACCCATTGATGGTCTTCACTGTACTTTAACGCTGCAGGAATCTCCAATCCATTCACTCCTCCGTCGTCTGTTGTCCATCTTAGCTGTCTTTAGACTGAATCCAGTCCTGAATGCAGACCTTAACATGGCAAATACTAGCACTCATGCAGGGGGAAAGTCAAGCCGAAGGCTCACACCGCTAGCAGAGGATGACCAGTATGATGCACATGCTTTACACTTTGCGCATATGCTCTGCGACCAGGGATCCCATCTGCTCCGTGCTGATGGCTTTGCTCGAATCTACGGCGATATCCGCCGTGCGGTGGCCGGCATTCAGAACATCCTGTACCGCTTTCTCGATGCTGTCCGCTGCATCGGCATAGTTGAAGGTGTAACGCAGCATCATCGCCGCTGAGAGGATCGTCGCCAGGGGATTGGCGATGCCCTTGCCGGCGATATCCGGTGCCGAACCGTGCACGGGTTCGTACAAGCCGAAGCTGCCCTCGCCCAGCGATGCCGATGCCAGCATGCCGATGGAACCGGTCAGCATCGCCGCTTCATCGCTGAGGATATCGCCGAACATATTCTCCGTGACGATCACGTCGAAGCTCGCAGGACGGCGCAGGAGCTGCATCGCACAGTTATCGACGAGGATGTGCTCGAGTTCCACGTCAGGATATTCCGGAGCGATACGGTTCACCGTCTCTCTCCAGAGGCGGGAGGTCTCCAGCACGTTGGCCTTGTCGACAGATGCCAATTTCTTGCGGCGCTTGCGCGCGATCTCGAAGGCCTGGCGCACGATCCGCTCCACTTCCATCACACTGTATACGCTGGTATCTACCGCTTCTTCACCGCCCGGTCCCTCGCGGCGGAACTTGTCGCCGAAGTAGATGCCGCCCGTCAGTTCGCGCACCACGATAAGATCCGTTCCTTCCAGCACTTCCCGCTTCAGCGTCGAAGCCTCGATCAAGCAATCGAAGACAACCGCCGGACGCAGATTGGAGAAGAGACCAAGTTCCTTGCGGATGCCAAGGAGCCCGGTCTCCGGACGAAGTTCCTTCGGATTGTTATCCCACTTCGGACCGCCGACGGCTCCCAGCAGCACGGCATCCGCGCTGCGGCACATCTGCAGCGTCTCATCCGGCAGCGGCGTGCCCTTCTCATCGATGGCGATGCCGCCGAACAGACCGTGTTCAAATTCAAAGCGATAGCCGTACAGTTCCTCCACCCGCTTGAGCACCTTGATCGCTTCATTGACGACTTCCGGCCCGATCCCATCGCCGGCGATGACGGCGATTTTCTTGACTTCTGCCACTTCAACCACTCCTTATCATGGATTCAACTTCTGGGATTGCCTATCGTATCATTCGTACCATAAGTCTCGCCATAAATCCAAGATATAGAACCAATGAGGATTATAGGCGTTCGCTATGAGCCTGTTTCATATGGTTCACAGCACTGAACAAGGCTCTGACAGAAGAGGTCATGATATCGGGATCCACGCCGGCTCCCCAGAACACCGTTCCCTGATCATCGGTGATGCCGATGTAGGAGATCGCCTGCGCCTTCGAACCGATCTCAAGGGCATGCTGCTTGTAGATCATATTGTTGTAAGAGAGACCGAGTTCCTTCTGAAGCGCATCATTCACCGCATCCAAGCGGCCGTTGCCTATGCCGATGATCTCCTTCGTCTCGCCGCCAATAGTCAGCGTCACCGCCGCCTCATAATCCCCGTTCTTCTTCGTGAACAAGCAGCGTTCAAAGGCAAACGGCTTCTCGATATTGACATAGGTTTCGCGGAAGATCTCCAGGATCTCCTCCGGCTGCAGTTCCTTCTCCAGCTTGTCGGATACATCCTTCACCCGATAGCCGACATGCTCGCGCATCTCTGCCGGCATCTCCAAGCCGAAGCGCTGCTGCAGGATATAGCCGATCCCGCCCTTGCCCGACTGGCTGTTGATGCGGATGATATCGCCTTCGTACTCCCTGCCGATATCCTTCGGATCGATCGGCAAGTACGGCACGTTCCAGTACTTCGGTTTCTTCTCCTCGCGCCAAGCCATGCCCTTCGCGATGGCATCCTGATGGGAGCCCGAGAAGGCTGTAAACACCAGTTCCCCGGCATAGGGATGCCGTTCCCCGACCCGCATCTTCGTCAGCCGCTCATAGACCTTGATGATCTCCGGCAGATTCTCGAAGTTCAGTTTCGGATCAACGCCGTGTGAATACAGATTCAGAGCCAGCGTGACGATATCTACATTGCCCGTGCGCTCGCCGTTGCCGAACAAGGTTCCTTCTACCCGCTGTCCTCCTGCCAGAATGCCAAGCTCAGCATCGGCCACACCGGTTCCCCGGTCATTGTGCGGATGGACGGAGAGGATGACGTGTTCGCGATAGTTCAGATGGTTGCTCATATATTCGATCTGACTCGCATAGACGTGAGGCATCGACATCTGTACGGTAGCAGGGAGATTGATGATCACGGGATTGTCCGCAGAAGGCTGCCAGACATCCAGCACTTCATTGCAGATCTCCAATGCATATTCGATCTCCGTTCCCGTGAAGCTCTCAGGCGAATATTGGAATTGGAAGTTACCTTCCGTCTCTGCAGCGAACTTCTTCAGCAGCTTCGCCCCGGTAACAGCGATCTCGATGATCTCCTGCTTCGACTTGCGGAAAACCTGTTCCCGCTGTGCTACGGACGTCGAGTTATACAGATGGACGATCGCCCGCTTCGCTCCCCGCAACGCTTCGAAGGTCTTACGGATGATATGTTCGCGGGATTGGGTCAACACTTGGATCGTCACATCATCCGGGATCAGATCCTGTTCGATCAACGTGCGCAGGAATCGGTATTCGGTCTCCGAGGCTGCGGGGAAACCAACCTCGATCTCCTTGAAACCGATCTCGACGAGCATCTTGAAGTATTCTAGTTTCTCTTCCAGATTCATCGGCACGACAAGCGCCTGGTTGCCGTCGCGGAGGTCGACGCTGCACCAGATCGGCGCTTCGGAGATGTAATCCTTCTTAGCCCAATTCAGGCTTGGTTCTGGGGGGAGAAAATAACCTCTTGTGTATTTGTCCACGTTCTTCATCGTCCCTACCTACCTTTCATGTGAAGCTTGCTGATCTCGAGCGCTGTGAGAAGCAAACTTAATGGATATAAAAAAGTCTTCCGCCTCCTGATCGGAGACGAAAGACTGTAAGCATCTTCCGCGGTACCACTCCATTTCATACCCTTAGATGGGTATGCGCTTAGTGAGCAGGATGAGTTCCATCCCGCATCTCCTGAATTAACGGTCAGGTCCCGGCTCCACCTACAGAGGCATGCGAGAAGCCTGTTCAGCGAGCTACTCTGAGGCGAGTTCGGATGATTCGCCGCCGCTGCTTCGCACCTACCAGCAGCTCTCTGTGCGCTGGGAATCCCCTACTGCTCCTCTTCATCGTAATTGGAAGTGATGCTGATTTTATTCATATATTCTACTCGAAGGCCTGATGGAAAATCAAGCCCTTTTTATTTTTGAATCCACTGCATCATCTCGCGCAGTTGTCTGCCGACGCGCTCGATCTCATGCTCCGCTTCTCTGCGGCGCGTAGCCGTCATGAAAGCTTGGTTGGACTGGTTCTCCAGGATGAAGTCGCGGGCGAAACGGCCGGACTGGATATCCTCGAGGACGCGCTTCATCTCCTGCTTGGTCTCATCGGTGATGATGCGCGGGCCGGTGACGTAATCGCCGTACTCAGCCGTGTTGGAGATGGAGTCGCGCATCGCGGCCAGACCGCCTTCGTAGATCAGGTCGACGATCAGTTTCATCTCGTGCAGGCACTCGAAGTATGCCATCTCCGGCGCATAACCGGCTTCCACCAGCGTTTCGAATCCGGCCTTGATCAGCGCGCTTACGCCGCCGCAGAGCACCGCTTGCTCGCCGAACAAGTCGGTTTCCGTCTCTTCCTTGAAGGTGGTCTCGATGACTCCCGCACGTGTGCAGCCGATCCCTTTCGCATAAGCGAGACCGATCGCTTGCGCATTGCCGGTAGCATCCTGATGAACAGCGATCAACCCGGGAACGCCGAAGCCTTCTACATAGGTGCGGCGCACGAGATGCCCCGGCGACTTCGGAGCCACCAGCAGCACATCGGTATCCGCCGGCGGAACGATCTGTCCATAATGGATGTTGAAGCCGTGGGAGAACATGAGCGCAGCGCCTTGTTTCATATTCGGCTTGATCTCTTCATTGTATACCTTCGCCTGTGTCTCGTCCGGCATAAGGATCTGGATAACATCGGCTTGTTTCGCGGCCTCTGCTACCGTGTAGACCTCGAAACCGTCGTTTTTCGCCTTCTCCCAAGAACGGCCCTGACGCAAGCCGATGATGACTTTCAGGCCGCTGTCGCGCAGGTTCTGTGCTTGCGCATGGCCTTGGCTGCCGTAACCGATGACGGCGATGGTTTTGCCTTGAAGTACGCTGAGATCTGCATCTTGTTCATAGAAGATTTTTGCTGCCATGAATAATTGCCTCCTTTAGTCATTTAGGACTTTAATGTAAGTGAGTTATAGGGTAGAGAAACACCGCATAAAGAGGTTTCTCTCCAGTGCCTGTTCACTATGAACCATGTTGGTGGGAACCTTAGGACGGATTAGGAACGAACGCCGTCAGGGCTGCTGCTTGCGGATCATGCCGCGCGTCATCGCCGTGACACCTGTGCGCGTCAGCTCCTTGATGCCATAAGGTTTTAATAATTCTACCATTGCATCTATCTTATCAGAGTCGCCGACAACTTGCACGATCAAAGTGTTCGGCCCCACATCGACGACGGATGCCCGGAACGTATCCACCACACCCAAGATCTCTGGACGTTCAGCCGGCTCCGCGCCTACTTTGATCAAAGCAAGCTCGCGAGCAACCATCGGGCTGGCGCTGAGATCAACGACCTTGGCTACATCGATGAGCTTATACAGCTGCTTGGAGACCTGCTCCATCGTCTTCTCATCGCCCCGCGTGACGATGATCATGCGGGATAAACCCGGTTCTTCCGATGAGCCTACGGTGATGCTCTCGATATTGAAACCGCGCCGGCCGAACAATCCGGCCACCCGCTGCAGGACACCCGGCTGGTCATTCACTAGGACGGATATCACATGCCTTCTCATTCGCTATCCCCCATTATCATCTCATCTAAGGTGCAGCCTTGCTGAACCATCGGATAGACGTTCTCCATCTTCGAGACGACAAAGTCGATCAGCACCGGGCCGGGATGATTCAAGGCTTCCTGCCATGCTGCCCGCGCCTCCTCCTTGGTCGTGGCGCGCAGTCCCTTCACCCCGTATGCTTCCGCCAGCTTCACGAAGTCCGGGCTGCCGGATAGGTCGATATGGCTGTAGCGGCTGTCATAGATCAGCTCCTGCCACTGGCGCACCATACCCAGCACCTGGTTGTTGATGACGACGATCTTCACCGGGATGTTATTGATCGCGCAGACTGCCAGTTCCTGAGCACACATCTGCATTCCGCCGTCGCCGTTGATGGAGATGACGAGTTTGTCCGGATGCGCCATCTGCACGCCGATCGCCGACGGGAATCCGAAGCCCATCGTCCCAAGGCCGCCTGAGGTGATCAGGGAACGCGGGTTCTTGAACTTATAGTACTGCGCCACCCACATCTGATGCTGGCCGACGTCCGTCGTGATGAAGGCTTCCCCGTTCGTCGTCTCACTGATCATCTCGATGACCCACTGCGGCTTCAACTCATCGTCAGAATCTTTGTACCTGAGCGGGTATTGCTCTTTCATCTCCTGGATCTGCTTGATCCATTCCTCGGACTGAGCCGGTCTGGCCTTCGTGTTCGCTTCCTTCAATGCTTCCTTCACATCGCTGACGACGGGGATATCGACGGGCACATTCTTGCCGATCTCCGCCGGATCGATATCGATATGAGCGATCTTCGCACGGGGTGCGAAGCCTTCGAGCTTCATCGTCACCCGGTCATCGAAGCGCGCACCGATGCTGATGAGCAGATCTGCGTTCTGCAAAGCATAGTTCGCCGTCTTCGTGCCGTGCATGCCCGGCATGCCCATCCAAAGTTCATGCCCGCTGGGGAATCCGCCCAAACCGAGCAAGGTCGTCGTCACCGGGATGCGCGTCTTCTCCGCGAACTCGATCAGTTCGGCTGAAGCGTCGGCATAGACGACGCCTCCCCCGGCCAGGATTACCGGCTGCTTCGCTTCCTCGATGGCTGCGAGCAATTTGTCGACTTGCAATTTGTTCGGATACAGCGTCGGCTTGTAGGTAGGAAGGCTGATCGTCTCTGGATATTCGAATCTCGTCACTTGGTTCGATACATCCTTCGGGATATCGATTAACACGGGACCCTTGCGTCCAGTGCTCGCGATATGGAAGGCTTCGCGAATCGTGCGTGCCAAGTCCTTGACATCGCGGACCAGGTAGCTGTGCTTCGTGATCGGCATGGTGATGCCGATGATATCGGCTTCTTGGAAAGCATCGGAACCGATCAGAGAAGTAGCTACGTTGCCGGTGATGCAGACGAGCGGCACGGAATCCATGTATGCTGTAGCAATCCCCGTGACCAGGTTCGTCGCCCCCGGACCGGATGTTGCGATGCAAACGCCCACCTTGCCTGTGGAACGGGCATAGCCGTCCGCCGCATGGATGGCTCCTTGTTCGTGGCGCGTCAGCAGATGCTTGAAGTCCGGATTGCCGTACATCGCATCATAGATATAGAGCACCGCACCTCCCGGGTATCCGAACACGCACTCGACACCTTCCAGTAATAAGGTGCGGAGCAGAATCTCGGATCCGGTGATCTCATCGGGTTTAAGCAGCCGCTGACGCAGTTCATCCTTCGACTCACTTGAAGCAATAACATTCTGTATGCTCATCTTATCCTTCCTCCTTCATCATATAATGGAATGCAGCCATACTGCATAGCCGGCGTTTCACAGTATGGGTCATGCATGTGCAAATATGGCAAAAAAACCCCTTCCATCCCAAATGATTAGGGACGAAAGGGGTTCATCTTCCGTGGTACCACCCTGATTCACCGCATGTTTCGCAACACGCAGCCTCAGCAGGTGCAACTCCTGCACCCTAGCGCATATAACGCGCGCCACCCGGTTTCCCCTAATGAGTCTATGCAGACCGTTCAGGAAAACAGCTCCGAGGTGACATCGTCATAAGGGATTAAGGCATCGGTCTCAGCTGATCCTCTGCTCTCTGTTCTTAATTGCCCTTATAACTTTATCCTCTTCACAGCCGATTGATGATCGTTATGATGATGTTTAACGCATATTATATGCCACGGAATAAATAATAGTCAATACCTTTTTGAAAATTGCCCTGCATCGGCTTGGATTAGGCGTTCACTTTCTCCTTAGCAATGCCCGCCAGCTGGGAGAATGCCTGAGCATCATTGACAGCCAGGTCAGCCAGCATCTTGCGGTTGATCTCGATGCCGGCAAGTTTCAGACCATGCATCATCTTGCTGTATGTGAGACCGTTGTTGCGAGCTGCCGCATTGATGCGCACGATCCACAGATTGCGGAAATTGCGCTTTCTCTGACGGCGGTCACGATATGCGTAGGAGAAGGATTTTAACAGCTGTTCGTTCGCCTTTTTGAATAATCTATGTTTTGCACCGTAGTATCCTTTCGCCAGTTTCAATACTCTCTTGCGTCTACGGCGAGTCACGTATCCGCCTTTAACTCTTACCATTGTAGTGCTACCTCCTCTGGTCGATTATCGAATTATTTCACGTAAGTGATCAGTTGTGCAATGCGCTTCGCATCGCCCTTCGACATGATGACGCTGCCGCGAAGCTTTCTCTTCCGGCTTGGAGTCTTCGCTTCCAACAAGTGTCTTCTATATGCACGGTTTCTTCTGACCTTACCTGTGCCGGTCTTGCTGAACCGCTTAGCCGCACCGCGGTGTGTTTTCATCTTAGGCATGATTGATTCTCCTCCAGTCATAGTTATATTACGGTTACTTCGTTTCCTTCGGCGCTAAGATCATAATCATGCTGCGGCCTTCCAGTTTGGGATGGCGTTCAACGACACCGAGTTCGCTGGCCATTTGCGCTGCGCGCTCGAGCACCTTCTTGCCAAGATCCGCATGCGTAATCTCCCGGCCGCGAAAACGAACCGAGCATTTTACCTTGTCGCCCTCTCGCAGGAACTTCAGAACATTGCGCATCTTCGTCTGGAAGTCATGTTCCTCGATGTTGGCGCTGAAGTTGACTTCCTTAACCTTCACGACACGCTGATTCTTGCGCGCTTCCTTCTCTCTCTTCTGTGACTCATAGCGGAATTTGCCATAGTCCATAATGCGGCACACAGGCGGCTTGGCCTGAGGAGCCACAGCGACGAGATCCAAGTTTTGGTCCATGGCCATCTGAAGCGCTTCACGCAAAGGCTTGATCCCAATCTGTTCACCGTCAGCTCCGATTAATCGCACCTCACGGGCGCGAATATCGTGATTAATCAAATGATCTCTACTGATAGTTTGCCACCTCCAAAGGAAAACTGTTCCCGGATGATCCGGGCGAATTCACCGTGATAAGTCCATCCGCATATACCATAAAAGGGTGCGAGCTTCAGCCCACACCCTCAATTGGTCATCCCTCATCCACACTAGACCTGAGAAGACAGCAACGGTCTAACGCGGAATCCTTGTGCCAATGGACCAGCCGACTCAAGCGTCGGTCAGGTGAGAAGCGGGCGCTTCTGCTTCGTACACGGCTATTCCACTCGATGATCATACCATGCTGAGACACTTCTTGTCAACACAAGATTGCACTGTCCGCCGGATCGTTCATAAATCATGTTAACACGGCGTTGATCCTGTTTTGACGGTTCTCTGTTATTGTATTGTTAGTGCATATGAAAAACAGGATGCAATTTCTCCGCGTTCAGTGTAAAATTCATCATGGGGGGATATGCTATGAGCCGTGTTGTATTATGGTTGCATCAGAAAGAACTTCGGCTTTTTTTCTATATTAATCATAAATTGCAACACTCGATATTACAATATATTCTGAACATCCTGACGCATCTGGGCGGGGCTGTCTTCACCATCGCCGCCACGCTCAGCATCGCGCTGTTTACAGAGGGCAATCTCAGCAAGACAGGCTGGCAGGCCTTTGCAGCGCTTGCGCTCAGCCATGTGCCCGTAGCCTTGATCAAGCGCATCTACCCGAGACTGCGGCCGTACCTGGTCCTGCCCCATACGAATATAGGGAAACAACTGCTCAAAGATCATTCCTTCCCTTCAGGGCATACGACGGCGGCCTTTGCCAGTATGACGCCGTTCGTGCTGGCCTATCCGCCGGCCGGCTTCATCTTGATTCCGATGGCTTTCATCGTTGCGTTCTCGCGGATCTATCTGGGTCTTCATTATCCATCTGACTGCGCAGCCGGGATGATCATCGGCACAAGTGCAGGATATCTATGCGCTGCATTCATGTAACGCAGCCATAGCGCAAGAGCGGTTTCGTCATGTACGATATAGAGAAGGAGTATTAAGAGAAGGAGTATTATAAGCAAAGGATGCGTGGACCCATTGAGGAAAAGAAGAGTTCTGCTTCTGTCGGAAGGGTTCGGCACCGGCCATACCCGTGCGGCACATGCCATCTCGAAAGGAATCAGCACCTTATCCCCAGACATCATCACGAAGGTGTTGGAGCTCGGTGCATTCCTGCACCCGACGATCGCACCGATGATCTTTAAAGCCTATCGCAAGACGGTTATCAATCGACCTAAGCTGTACAGTTTGCTGTATCGATCACAATATAACAAATCCTTAAATCGCGTTGCGCAGCTCGCTCTGCACCGGATCTTCTACGCGCAGACGGCAAACGTGATCGAGCAGCTGCGGCCGGATGTCGTGATCTCGACCCATCCGTTCCCGAGCACCGTCATCTCCCGCCTGAAGCGGATCGGTCTCAAGATCCCGCTCTGCACGGTGATCACCGACTACGATGCCCATGGGACTTGGATGAGTTCCGGTACGAACCTGTATCTGGTTTCAACTGCCGATGTACGGGATAAGCTGATCGCCAAGGGTGTGGCCAAGCAGAAGATCGAAGTGACCGGCATCCCGGTTCATCCGGACTTCTGGTACAAGCATAATCGGAAAGAGCTGCTCGTAGAACTGAATCTCCGGGATCTGCCCACGGTGCTCGTGATGGGCGGCGGCTGGGGGATCATGAGCAGCGTCGAGATGTTGGAGTATATGGTGAAGTGGCGGGAGCAAGTCCAATTCATCCTCTGTCTCGGCGACAATGAGAAGGCTCGGGAAGAACTTCTTGAGAACCCCGTTTTCCGTCATCCGAACATCCATGTGCTGGGGTATACGAATCAGGTCCACAAGCTCATGGATGTCGCCGACCTGCTCGTAACCAAACCCGGCGGGATGACGAGCACCGAGGCGATGGCGAAGAAACTGCCGATGCTGTTCTATGATGCCATCCCCGGTCAGGAAGAGGAGAATCTGCAATATTTCATCAAGAACGGCATTGCGGAGATGATCGATGGTCAGGAGACCATCGCCAAGTGGCTGAACATGCTCGTCTCCGACAAGGAGGAATACGAGCATAGACGCCGGATCTTCGAAAGCAGCGTGAATGCTTACCGACCGCAGCGATGCGTCGAGAGAATCCTGCAGTTTCTGGACGATGCGATAGAAGCGGATCGAACCCGCGCCAATGCATAGCCGCTGATCAAGCCGGCGTTGCATCGGCGTTTTTGTTTTATAAAGACCTATTGATTGATTATCTTAATCTTGCTCATCTTGCCGCCTGATCCTCTTCCCAAGCGGCCCGGACCTGCTCCTCGTAGGTTGCGACCGCCTCGCTGCCGACGAGCACGCGGCAGTGGTAGATCGGCATCCCTTGGCCGACGAATTTGGCTTCGTATTCGGTCATGACATGACCTTGCGGGGTACCGTCGCGATGCAGATCGAAGGTGATCTCAACGGTGCGCAGGCCGAGGTCTGCGAAGCTGTTCAGCGAGAATTCAAACAGGGACACCGAGTCGGTGCGCAGATAGATCTCGCCCCGTTCGTTCAGGATCTCGATGAATTTGCGCAGGAAGCGCGGATGGGTCAGCCGCCGCTTCGCATGCCGCTTCTTCGGCCAGGGATCGCTGAAGTTTAAGTAGATGCGCTCTACCTCACCCGGCGCAAACAGCTCCTCGATATGTTCGATGTTGAACAGGACAAGGGACAGGTTGTCCGGTTCTCCCCGCCCGTATTGCTCATGAACTTCATAGGCTTTTTCGCCGCTGCGGCGCAGCAGTTCATCGTAGCGGTCGATGCCGATATAGTGGATCTCCGGATGCCGGGCGCTCATCTCGCTGATGAAGCCGCCCTTGCCCATGCCGAACTCGGCATGGATCGGCTTGCCCTTCGCCCGTTCCTGCCATTTCCCCCGCAGCTTGCGGCCTTCCAAGATGATCAGTTGATCATGCTCTTGCAGCCATTCTTTGGTCCCTTTTTTACGTCTAAGTCGCATATGCTGTCTGCCTCCGTTGTCAACAGTGTCATTCACGTATTATAGTTGATTCTCTTCGTAGATGCCAAGTCCGCTTTTACTCTTGCCGATGACGCATCGCTGAATCATCAGTGAATTGGTGATTTAAGGATGTATTTGTCGATGATTCACCTTCGCCTGTCACTTCTGCTACAATAAAGGTTACAATAAAGAATGATGATTAATCTATAGGTGAGGAGTTTCACGAACCATGCAGATGATCCAAGACAAGCCCCGAACATGGGGAGATAAACGATTCCATACATGGAACTATGAGATGAGGGAGCAGTTCGGCGAGAAGGTGTTCAAGGTGATGCTTGACGCCGGTTTCACCTGTCCGAACCGGGACGGTACGATCGCCATCGGCGGCTGCACCTTCTGCAGCGCCAGGGGTTCGGGAGACTTCGCAGGGCGGCGGAAGGACGACCTCGTCACCCAGTTCAATACGATCCGCGACCGCCAGCATAAGAAATGGCCGAAAGCCAAGTATATCGGATACTTCCAAGCGTATACGAACACCTATGCACCCGTAGAGGTGCTGCGTGAATATTACGAAGTGATCTTGCAGCAGCCCGGCGTAGTCGGGTTGTCGATCGCGACGCGGCCGGATTGCCTGCCCGATGATGTGGTAGAATATCTGGCCGAGCTGAATGAGCGCACCTATCTCTGGGTGGAGCTGGGCCTGCAGACGATCCATGAGCGTACTTCACAGCTTATCAACCGCGCCCATGATACGGACTGTTATTATGAAGCCGTCGAGAAGCTGCGCAAACACAACATCCGCATCTGTTCGCATATCATCTACGGCCTGCCTCTAGAGACCCACGAGATGATGATGGAGACCTGCCGCGCCGTTGCCAATATGGATGTGCAGGGGATCAAGATCCATCTGCTTCATCTTATGCGCAAGACCCCGATGGTCAAACAATACGAGGCAGGGCTGGTGCGCTTCCTCGAGATGGATGAATACATCAAGTTAGTGGTCGATTCCCTGGAGATCCTGCCGCCGGATATGATCGTCCATCGCTTGACCGGCGACGCGCCGCGGGACCTGCTCATCGGTCCGATGTGGAGTCTCCGTAAGTGGGAAGTGCTGAATGCCATCGACCGCGAACTCGAGCGGCGCAACTCGTGGCAGGGCAAGTTCTGGAGGGGGGATCAGTGAGGGGATTCGCGGAGAGCCGTCCGATCCCGCAGACGCTCAGCCCACAGCCCAATCTCACACAGCATCAGCAGCTTGGGATGGAGGATACAGGATGGGATTCACATCAGTACTAGGCTATGCTCACCAGCTCGTGCGGGAGCGTGTCCAGCCGGGGGATCGGGTCATCGACGCGACGATCGGCAACGGTCATGATACGGTCTTCCTCGCTGAATTAGTCGGCACGCGGGGGGCGGTGTACGGCTTCGATATCCAGGAAGCGGCGGTCGCCGGCACGATTGCCGCCTTCGAGCGCCGCCAAGCCGCCCGCGATCATGTCTCGCTCATCTTGGACAGCCATGCGAATATGGCAGCGCATATCCCCGCTTCTGAACACGGGAAAATCGCTGCGGTGATGTTCAATCTCGGCTTCCTGCCCGGAGGGGATCCCTCCGTGATCACCGAGACGGCATCCACGCTCGCCGCTCTGCGCCAAGCGCTGTCCCTGCTTCGGCCGCGCGGCATCATCACCGCGGTGCTATACCCTGGACATCCAGGCGGCGATGTGGAAACGAAGCATGTGGAAACCTGGGCAGCGGGGCTTTCGCCGGCGGAAGTGCAGGTGCTTCTCTACCGCTTCGCGAATAAGCCGCAGGCTCCCTATCTTGTCGCCCTTGAGAAACGAAACCATCCCCATGATTCGTCTAGCTGACGGACCATGGGGATGGTCTTTTATTTTTACTATACCTTCACTTTCTTACGATTGGTCCTGCTCGCGGTGATCCCGAGCAAGATGCACAGCAAGGCAAGGAGCAAAGTGATACAAGCCGTCACCGCAAAATGCTCATGCGCCGCGCCCAATGCCACGAAATCCACACTGTACTCCCCAAGCTTGTAGGGAGAATAGATCCAGAAGCTTCCGATGGCGGCGTCGATCAGCCCACCGGCGACGATGACGATCAACGAGATCGCCGTCGCCGCCCCCGTGCTGAAGGCCGCGCTCATACAGAGTGCAAAGGCCAGTACGAAGCTTAGCCAGAGGAGATAGCCGCCCAGCATATACAGCGCATCCAGCAGAGGGATCTCCCCGTATAAGATCGACGTGTAATAGATGCTGCCGCCGTAACCCAGCAGGGCGCATAGAGCGCCGATCAGCAGCACGGCAGTATATTTGCTGAGAAAGTATGCTGCGAATTGCAGCGGCCGCGTATAGATCATGACCGCGGTGCCGTTCTGCCGCTCACGGCTGACGGCGCCGGCTGTCACCGCCGTGAGCACCGCAAGCCCGATCAGTTGAAACTGCCCCGTCGATGCCCTCAGCAGATCGGCGGGAGCAAGTTCGGGCATGACAAGTTCGAAGCCCTCAGGCAGATTGCCGACGGAGGCCAGGATCTCATCCATGTAGTAATTGACGAGGGGATCCGAGATCCCGAGTGCCAAGAAGACCAGCGGCATCCACAGCAGTTTATAGCTGCGCGCCGCTTCCAGAAGTTCTTTGCGCAGCAGGATCAGATATTGGTTCATGACCTTGTTCATGATCGCTTGGCCACCTTCATGAAGATGTGTTCCAAACTCGCCGCCTGCTTCTCAATCTTCGAAACCTCGAAGGGCAGCGATGATGCGTATTGCAAAATGTCGCGCATGGCCGGCCCGCCGTCCTCCCGCTTGATGATGATCTTCGCCCCCTCAACCTGTACAGCAAACGGAGCAGAGGCTGCAAAGGCTTCCGCCTGTTCCGGCGCCTCCACATGAATAAGCACAATATCATCTGCATACCGCCGCTTCATCTCCTCCAAGGATCCCTGCTCGACGAGCACGCCATCCTGAAGGAAGAGCACCTCATCGGTTATCTCTTCGGCATCGTTCAAGATATGAGTAGAATATAGGATCGTTGTCTCCTGCTGGAGCTGTTTTAAGAGGTCCAGCATCTCGCGGCGGCCGGCGGGATCGAGGGCGGATACGGGTTCATCCAGCAGAAGCAGCCGCGGTTGATGAAGGATGGCCTGTGCAATCCCCAGCCGCTGTTTCATGCCGCCGGAGAAATTATCCGCTTTGGCATTCATCATATCCTTGAGGCCGACGATATCCAGCACTTCCTGCGTCCTTTTGCGAATCTCGCTCGCCTGCATACCGCTGATATGCCCGCAGAGTTCCAACACTTCCTTCGCCGTCAACGCCTCGAAGAATTTCGGATATTGCGGCAGGAAGCCGATCTCCCTCCGCAGATCCCGAGCGCCTTGCAAAGCGATCTCACCGCGATCCGGTTTAAGAAGACCCGCGATCATCGAGAGGATCGTCGTCTTGCCCGCGCCGTTCGGACCGATGAGGGCAGTCGCAGTATATGGTTTCAGGCGGAAGGATACGCCTTTGACGACTTCGCGGCCTTGGAAGCTTTTGCTCAGATTTTGTACCGTTAACATCACTCTCTTCTCCCGCCTACAAAATAAGCAATCGGTCCGAGGATATTGACGAAGATGATGATGAGCGCCCACATCCACCGCGGACCCTTCGTCGCAGCCGTACGTCTAAGATCGATTAACGCGATGAGCATCAAGACGAACTGAATGACGATCAGCGGGGCGACTAACGACCAGTTGATGTTGTCCATCGATCAAACCTCCTTCAATACGTGTTTGACGTTCTCATAGAGGATCGCCAACTCCTTCCGTTGGAGCAGAGGAGCAAGCAGGGGATTGGCATCTACAGCGGCGAGGAGATCGCGTTTGATCGTGTCCATATCCCTTGGCGCCTGCTGCATCACTGTCTGCTCCTCATCGATCCATTCCTGCAGCAGGTAGAAATAGTCATCGCCGCTGAATTGCAGGGGGAATTTCAGCGTTTTGCATGTTTGCAAGTAGCGTTCCACCATTCTAGCCGCCTGCTCCTCGTTCTGCTGCATCGCGTACACGTTCGCCGCTTTCAGGTAAAACACCAGCACAGTATGAATAGACAGTTCCCGTACACCGAAGATGCCGGCCAGCTTCTCCAAGCGATCGACCGTGACGTCAACATAAGACAACCGATCCTTCTCCAGCGCCATGAGCTCCGTCAGTGCGCCGAACAGCGACAACAGGTGCTGATAGGCACTTACTTGCAAGACTCGCTTCGCCTGCGCTGCATCTCCCATCATGGCTAGTGCCGAGGCGATCAGCAGTTCATGATTGAATTCGATCCGCGGCTGCGATCCCAACTGCTCGACTACCTGCTGCGGCTGCTTCAGCAAGAGATGCGTTGCCGCTTCGATCGCTGTCACCTCATTGATCAGATACATATCACCGCTGTGCTGCCTGACACGGCTGCAGAGCTGGAGGATGGTGTCTGCCGTTGCCGGCGGATCGGGGGACTGGAGCAGGTAATTCAGATACAGCTGAGCCATCTTCGAGAGGAAGGGATAGCAGCTGTAATACTCCTTGATGAGCTGCTGAATCGCTTCGTCCACCTGAGCGAATTCCTCCTTCGCAAACCGCTGCGCCAGCTCGCTGTACAGCTCGGCAATCCGCATCACCGTCAGCTGGGGCTGATAACCGAGGAGCGAATCGATGGTAAGATCAAGCAGCATCGCCAGTTTGGGCAGCAAGGTGATATCCGGATAGCTCAGCCCCTGCTCCCATTTGGATACGGCGGCTCGCGAGACACCGACAAACTGTGCCACATCTTCCTGTGTCAACTTCAATTCCTTGCGCCGATTGGCGAAGATCGTCGAAAACTGTATGGGCGGCATCGCACTTCACCTCTTGCTTTAATAGTAAAAGAGCGGGGCTTCCTCGTACAGCGAATGAATGTCACATTTCTGAACTCATCGAAACCGTTGGTTGACATCCATCCTAATAAAAAACCGCTCTTTTGTCTTGTCTTGCTGCTCGCTGACAAAAAAGCGGTCCTCATATCCTTCCTTTTCGCTTATATGCTTATATAACCTTAGAACAATTACCCTTTAACCGGTCTAAACTTCAATCCGCCGCGTGTAGTATCGCACCTTTCTATCCGCTGTCTGTGAATCCGGCGGATAGTAGACGACCAGCAAGGTTTTCGCTTCCAGCACATCCTTCAGATCCTCAGGATTGCCCTCCACCGCCGGGATCGGTGCGGCTTCTGCAAGCTCCAGATACGCTGCCAGATCACAGTCGATGATCTCCACGACGGTATGCTTGTACAGATCCTTCTCCGTCAAGCCAAGCGCTGCAAATTCAGGGGATAGCTCTTCCGGACGCTCGGCGAGGTCCTGTATGAGCTCACCCAGTTCCTGCTTCGACAGACGATACTCCCACCAGATCTTGCGCGGTCTGTACCGGTGATTGAGATAATAGTCGAGCTTCATCAGCCCCTCTGTCAACTGCGGGAAGCGCAGCTTGAGCTCGGCGAGGAACTCAGCCAGCCTGGTGAAGAGATCCTCGAGCTGATGGCCGATCTTCGGCCAGCCCCGTTTCTCCCAGTATGCACCGAATTCCTGAAAAAAATCAAAAGGAGAATCAAACTCATACCGGATCAAATACTCAAGCGTATGGTCCATGCGGCGGGCGTTCCAATATTTCTCCAGGATGTCCTCGGCTTGTTTGATGCGGATGATATCATCGAAGGACAGCACATCGTTGCCCAGAATCTCATAGGGCGCATGATCCATATAGATATAGCCATACTTCTCCGCATCCCTGCGCAGTCCCGTGCCCCGCAGCAGCTTGAGGAATCCCAGCTGCAGCTCTTCCGGACGCAGATTGAAGACATCGTTGAAAGTCTTGCGGAAGGAATGGTAATCCTCCTCGGGAAGTCCGGCGATCAGGTCGAGATGCTGGGCAATCTGGCCGCTTTCCTTGATCATCATCACGGTGCGGCTCAGCTTTTCGAAGTTCTGACGCCGCTTGATCAACTCGTTCGTGCGCTCGTTGGTCGACTGGATGCCGATCTCGAAGCGGAAGATGCCCGGGGGCGCATGTTCCTGCAGGAAGGTGATCACTTCCGGCCGCATGATATCGGCGGTGATCTCAAATTGGAACACACAGCCGCGGTGGTGTTCGATCAGGAACTCGAAGATCTCCAAAGCGTAATCCCGTTTGATGTTAAAGGTGCGGTCGACGAATTTGATCTGCTTGGCCCCGTTCTCGATCAGGTAGAGAAGGTCCGCCTTCGCCCGCTCGATATCAAAATACCGCACCCCGACTTCGATGCTGGACAGGCAGAACTGACAGCTGAAAGGACAGCCCCGGCTTGTCTCGAAGTAGACGATTCGGTTCGCCAGATGCGGCAGATCTTCCTCGAAGCGGTGCGGCGACGGGATCGTATTCAGATCGAGCTTCGGCCTTCCGGGATTGACGATGACTTCCCCGTCCTTGCGGTAAGCCAGACCAAACACATAATGAAACTTTCGCTCCCCTGCCAGCTCCGTCAGCAGATGGTGGAACGTTTCTTCCCCTTCCCCGAACACGATGAAATCCACTTCCGGCAGCCGCTTCATCCAATAGTCCGTGTCATAGGAAACCTCCGGTCCGCCCAGCACGATGGGGACATGCGGCAGGATCTTGCGCAGCATGTTGATAACGACAATCGTCTCCTCGATGTTCCAGATATAACAGGAGAAGCCGATCACATCCGGCTTGCGCTTATACAAGTCGGTGACGATGTTCATTGGCGGATCCTTGATCGTATATTCCGCGATCTCGATCGCAAAATCACGCTCCGCATAAGCCTTCAGATAGCGGAGCGCGAGGTTCGTATGTATGTATTTGGCATTTAACGCAGCGAGGACAATTTTCATCTTCGTACCCTCTTCATTCGTGTAATGGTCGGTGCAAGTTAAATCGTCCAGCAGGACCACATACGCCGCTGGACGATCTATCTTTCATTATATACTTGAACGAAGAGCGGTTACAAGGAGAGCGGAGACCCCAGACTAAGAGGGCGGGCTCACGGATCCGTCTTCCGCTGCCTTCCTCCATCCTTCGCGTTCTCCAAGCAGCGCTAACATCTGCTGCAGATCGAATTGCTGCAGGAACTGTTCGCATACATCATGCGGCACAGGGCGGCATAACAGATAACCTTGAACTTCATTGCAGCCCTTGCGCATAAGGAACGCTAACTGCTCGGACTGTTCTACGCCTTCCGCAACAACGGTGAGTCCGAGGTCCCTCGCAAGCTGGATGACAGAAGCGGTGATGATCTGTCCGGTATCGGACTGCGTGCCGGTGATGAACTCCTTGTCGATCTTCAGCGTATCCGCTGGATATCGCTTGAGGTAGTTGAGCGAGGAATATCCCTTGCCGAAGTCATCGATTGCAATACGTATGCCCCGCTCCTTGATCTTGTCCAAGATCTTGCTGATCTTTTGCGGATTCTCGATGAAGATGCTCTCGGTCAGCTCCAATTCCAATTGCTTCGGATTGAGACCGGTGCGCGCCAACACATCATCCAATACAGCGACAAAATCCGGGTGAACCATCTGCTGCACAGAGATATTGATGCTGATCCGGCACTCTTCGCTGCCTTGCCAGTTCCAGCCGGCCGCTTGCGCACAGGCCGTCTCAAGCACCCACTCACCGATCGGCACGATCAGACCCGTCTGTTCCGCGATCGGGATGAACCTGCTGGGCCGTACATGGCCCAGCTCCGGGTGCTGCCAGCGCAGAAGCGCCTCGATCGCTGCGATCCTGCCTGTTGCCAGGTCAATGCGGGGCTGGTAGGCCAAGCTGAGCTCGCCATTGCGGATCGCTGTTCTTAATTCCGTCGCCAGCTGCAAACGGTCATGCATCTCTTCATCCATCACAGGATCGAATTCGACGACGTGGATATAAGACTGTCTGGCTTGAGTCAGCGCGGTATCCGCATGGCTCACCAGTTCGCTGGCGGTTCTGCCATGCCGAGGATAACCTGCCAGCCCGGCAGAAGCCAGGATCTGCAGAGACTGTCCGCGCACCTCGACCGGCTGTTCATCGAAACGGCGGATCAGATCCATGACGATCTGTCTCGATTCAGCTGTATCATGATCGAGGATCAGAGCAAATTCATCTCCGCTTAACCTGGCGATATCCGGCTTGCCTTCGATCCCCATACGCAGCTGCTGAGCGACGATCATGATGATGAGATCGCCAAGATCACTGCCCAAGGCATCGTTGATCCAGCGGAATCGATTCACGTTCAGCAGAACAACGGTCAACGGATCATGGCCGGCTTCACGTATGCGCTCTTCTAACCGCTGCATGAACGCTTGTCGATTGAGCAAGCCGGTCAGCGGGTCATGGGTCATCATGATGCGTTTAGTACGGTTCATCTCGCGCAGCGCAAATAGATAACCCACCCGCAAGGCGACCAGGATCAGAACGACGGCGATTCCGGAGATGATCAGAATCAACCCATTGTCTAACACGATACTCCGTCCCTTCAAAAACGACTCATCCAGCAGAGGCAGCACTAGGACCTTACTCATAAAGAAACATCCACCGATTGCCGATGGATGTTGAATTCAAATCCATGTTCCGTCAACCTGTTCGGCAACTCGGCGACCAATAGAAGTGATCCTTCCTTAGGCCCGTAGCTTTGCGTCCTCACCTTTCGATGAGTTTGCTATTATCGCAGTTGATGTCCTTGTTGAATATTGCCATATGTAGGATAGAAAAACATGGTTGAATAATCCTAAATATAACACAGAGGTCCTATTTTGTCTATGTCGTATATAAAGCAGTAGGCCGAGGGAAATGATCCCTCGGCCTTTTTTCGATCCTATAATCCTAGATCTCTTGTTCGATATATCGATATTCTCTCTGTTCGATGATGCCCTGTCCTTGCGTCAGGTCCGTAATCCAAGCAGTGAAGCGCTCTGCTTCTTCCGCTTCAGGCAGACAGAGGATGCTCACCTTGTCGGTAAATGTCGGAGGTTCGGTGATTACGCCGCGGTTGTTGAGCTCATTCTCCAACTTGCCGTACCAGGTGTAATCGACCGTCACCGTAACTTCTCTGTGCAGGACTTTGAGCACGGGCTTCGCTGCCTTGACAGCTTCCACTGTGGCCTCCGTGTAAGCTCTTACGAGACCGCCGGCTCCGAGCAGGGTTCCGCCGAAGTAGCGCGTTACGACAACGGCGGTGTATTTCAGTCCTTGCTGTTTAAGCACTTCCAGCATCGGTTTGCCGGCTGTGCCGCTTGGCTCTCCATCATCGGACTGCTTCTGATACTCATCCCGGTCACCGACCAGATAAGCCGAACAGTTATGCGTCGCCGACCAGTGTTTTTTCTTGATCTCTTCGATGAATTGAATCGCTTCTTCTTCGGTTGCCACGGGCCGGCAATGGCCGATGAAGCGCGACTTCTTGATGACGATCTCAGCCTCGCCGGGCCCCTGAACCGTTCGGTAGCTTAAGAGCATCGGGCAGCATCACGCTCTTCCCAGACGGCGTTCCAGTTCAGCCTTCTGGTCTTCGAATCCGGGCTTGCCAAGCAGAGCGAACATGTTCTTCTTGTATGCCTCGACTCCCGGTTGGTCGAATGGATTCACTCCGAGCAGGTAACCGCTGATGCCGCATGCCTTCTCGAAGAAGTATACGAGGTAGCCGAACCAATACGGCGAGATTTCCGGAATGGTCACGACCAGGTTCGGTACGCCGCCGTCAGTATGAGCCAGCAGGGTTCCTTCGAAGGCTTTCTTATTGACGAAATCCATCGTCTTGCCGGCGAGGAAGTTCAGACCGTCAAGATTCTCAGCGTCCTCACCGATGACGATCTCCTCCAGCGGCTTCTCCACCTGCAGGACGGTCTCGAACAGGTTGCGCGTTCCTTCTTGGATGAACTGCCCCATGGAGTGCAGGTCCGTCGAGAAATCAACGGAAGCCGGATAGATTCCCTTATGATCCTTCCCTTCGCTCTCCCCGTACAGCTGCTTCCACCATTCAGAGAAGAAGTGGAGGGAAGGCTCGTAGTTCACGAGGATCTCCGTTGTCTTACCCTTGCGGTACAGGATGTTGCGAAGCGCTGCATATTGGTAGCTGGCGTTTTCGCTTAGGTTCGGGTTCGCATATTCACGCGAAGCGTCAGCAGCACCCTGCATCATCGCATCGATATCGATGCCGGCTACAGCGATCGGCAGAAGTCCTACGGCAGTCAGTACGGAGTAGCGACCGCCTACATCGTCCGGGATGACGAAGGTCTCGTAGCCCTCGCTGTCGGCTACGGTCTTCAGCGCGCCTTTCTCCTTGTCCGTCGTAGCATAGATGCGTTTTTTGGCGCCTTCTTTACCGTATTTTTGTTCTAATAAATCCTTGAAAATGCGGAAGGCGATCGCTGGTTCCGTCGTCGTTCCCGACTTGGAGATGACATTGACGGAGAAATCCCGGTCGCCGATCAGCTCGATCAGATGCTTCGTGTAAGTCGAGCTGATGTTGTTGCCGGCGAAGAAGATCTGCGGTGTACCGCGCTTCTCCTTCGGCAGTACGTTATAGAAGGAATGCGACAGCATCTCGATCGCTGCGCGCGCTCCTAGATAGGACCCCCCGATCCCGATCACAACGAGTACTTCCGAATCCTCTTGGATGCGCTTAGCCGCTTCCTTGATGCGCTGGAACTCTTCTTTGTCATAATTGACAGGCAGGTCGATCCAGCCAAGGAAATCACTGCCCGCACCTGTCTTCTCATGCAGCTGATTGTGAGCTGTCTTCACATATTCAGCCATATAGTCAATCTCATGTTGTCCTACAAAAGCCAAGGCATTGCTGTAATCAAAGCGTAAACGGTTGCTCATAAAGTGCGCCTCCTATCCTTATCGTACAATACATACAATACTCATAGCATAAATGAAAAAAGTGGCGTGATCAAGTTCGTCCGACACAATCCCCCATATACCAGGCAACCGCCAGCCTGGGATTCATCACGTTCCTGCCGGATCGGCATTGTCAGACGCTATGAAGTTATGGAGCATGTGATGGCAGCGGCAATGGCGGCGGCATCGTAAGAACAGAATATCATCAAGATGCAGATGAACTGAATCATGTGCTGACAAGCTGCTTCACCTTATCATATGGGTACATCTGCAGCATATCACGTATTAGTACACTGTTTTCCATCATGTGATGCTTACCGCACACTGTGGTAGAATCATGTTCAGGATTCAGCAAGAGAAGCGTCGGTTATCATCACGATGATCAGCAACGATGATGCGCTGCGCGAAGTTTTCTACGGAGAACAGGGCATCTTGTCAGGCATAAAAGGCAATCAAACGGTGATCGACAGCAGCACGGTCTCGCCAACACTGAGCCGTCAGCTGTATGCAGATTGCAAGGCCAAATCCTCGAGCTTCCTCGATGCGCCGGTTACAGGCAGCAAAGAAGGAGCAAGAGACGGCACTCTGACCTTCATGGTGGGAGGCGATCGGGAAGTCATGGAAGCGCATCTCGATGTCTTCCAAGCGATGGGCAAGAAGATCGTCTATGTCGGACCTTCAGGCTCCGGATCACAGCTGAAACTCGCGCATAATACCGTCGTGGCTATCAATACAGCTGCGGTCTGCGAAGGGATAAGCATGGCCTATAAGGCTGGCATCGATCCCGCCGTCTTCTTGGACGTGCTTTATTCGGGAGGCGGCAACAGCCGTGCTGCGGAGATGAAGGGGCCGAAGATCATCGCCCGCGACTTCGATACCCACTTCTCATTGAAGTGGATGCTGAAGGACCTGAAACTGGCTTCAGCTCTAGGCGATCAGCTGAATGCGGTCTCCCCGCTGCTCGGTGCAGTGAAGCAGCTGTTCCAAGAAGCAGTGAATGCAGAGATCGGCGAAGAAGACGTCTCGGCTCTGATCAAAGTATATGAACAAGCGATGAATATGAAGGTGGAGTCCCAGTCAAGCGAGGCGTAATAAGGAGAGCGGCAGTCGATTAGGACTGCCGCTAAAATCGCTTATTACAGCAGAGCTTTCACCTTGGCTACGACGTTCTCGACGGTGAAGCCATACTCAGCCATGACCTTCGGTCCCGGTGCCGAAGCGCCGAAGATCTTGATGCCCAGGATATCGCCATGGTCGCCGACATAGCGCTCCCAGCCAAGCGGGTAAGCCATCTCGACAGCCAGGCGTGCCTTAACATCAGGCAGGATAACGGAATCGCGGTATTCCTTCGGCTGCTTCTCGAAGAGCTCCCAGCTAGGCATGCTGATGACGCGCACATGGATGCCCTCTTCAGCCAGTTTCTCTTGTGCAGCAATCGCAAGCTGTACCTCCGAACCCGTTGCCAGGATCTGAGCAACCGGCTTGCCGTCAGCTGCATCGCTCAGCACGTATGCACCGCGCTCAACGCCTTCGATTGCCTTCTCCTTCGTACTAGGCAGGATCGGCAGCGCTTGACGCGTCAGCACGAGAGCCACTGGGCCTTCGTTCTGCTTCACCGCATAACGCCATGCTGCAGAAGTTTCGTTCGCGTCTGCCGGACGAATCACAGTAACATCCGGAATGACTCGAAGTGCAGGCAATTGCTCGATCGGCTCGTGTGTAGGACCGTCTTCGCCGACACCGATCGAATCGTGCGTCAACACGAAGGTTACCGGCAGCTTCTGAAGGGCGGACAGACGAACTGCAGGGCGCAGGTAGTCGGAGAATACGAAGAATGTACCGCCGTACGGACGAACACCCTTATGCAGCGCCATACCGTTGACCGCAGCAGCCATCGCAAACTCACGCACACCGAAGTAGATATTGCGGCCTTCGTAGCTGTTGCGTGTGTAGATCGGCATCCCCTTCAGATGCGTATTGGTCGAAGACTCCAAGTCAGCAGAACCGCCGACGATGTTTGGCACGTTCTTCGCCAGAGCATTCAATGCAGCACCGGATGCCGCACGAGTTGCAAGCGGTTTATCTTCTGGATTATACCATGGAAGATCTGCGTCCCAACCTTCAGGCAGTTCGTTGGTGATCGCTTGTTCGAATTGCTTAGCCAATTCCGGATATTCCTTCTTGTAAGCTGCGTACAGCTCATCCCATTCCTTGTTCGCAGCTTCGCCTTGAGCCTTAACCTTAGCAAAGTGCTCTCTTACTTCTTCCGGTACGTAGAAATCTGGTTCCTCAGGCCAGCCCAGAGCTTGCTTCGTCAGCTTCACTTCTTCCGGTCCCAGCGGAGCACCGTGCGGACCTGCGGAACCGCCTTTACCCGCTTTGTTCGGAGAACCGAATCCGATCGTCGTCTTCACTTCGATCAGCGTCGGACGGCTCAGATCCGCCTTCGCTTCTGCGATTGCTTTGCCGATCGCTTCGAGATTGTTCTCCTCTTCGACTAACAGGGTCTGCCAGCCGTATGCTTCGAAACGTTGACGAACATTCTCAGAGAATGCCAGGTTCAGTTCCCCGTCAAGGGAGATATCGTTGGAGTCATACAAGACGATCAGTTTGCCGAGTCCAAGGTGACCTGCAAGGGATGCTGCCTCAGCGGACACACCTTCCATCAGGTCGCCGTCACCGCAGATGACGTAAGTATAGTGGTCGATGATGTTATATCCTTCTCTATTATACACAGCAGCCAGATGTGCTTCTGCCATTGCCATACCCACAGCCATCGAGATGCCTTGTCCGAGCGGACCAGTAGTTGCATCTACACCAGGCGTGTGACCGTACTCAGGATGGCCCGGCGTCTTGCTTCCCCATTGACGGAAATTCTTGATATCGTCCATGGACAGATCATAACCGCAGAGGTGAAGCAAACTGTACAGGAGCATCGAACCGTGACCAGCGGAGAGTACGAAACGGTCGCGGTTAATCCATTCCGGATTCGACGGGTTGTGCTTCATATGGCGGGTCCAAAGCTCGTATGCCATAGGTGCAGCACCCATCGGCATGCCTGGGTGTCCTGACTTCGCTTTCTCTACTGCATCGATGGTCAGGGTGCGGATCGTATTCACCGCTAGTTGGTCTACAGATTGATTCTTCATTTGCCTTCCTCCTATTTGTGCTTATCGGATAGAATAGTTTTATCATTGTAACATGGATTGAACCACGTTGCTACCAACTATTTCATAAGTTATCCTCAGGTCATCCTTATAATAAGGACAAACATACGTTCAAAGAAAACAAAGAGCCTCTCACCAAAAATAACACATCCCGGTCATGTTACACGGGGATCCGTCACAAAAACCTGCTCCAAGCAATACCACATGATGGGAATATTGCTATTAAGACACGCCACAAGCAGGGAACTTGCACAAAGGCTCTTCGCACTTAGGTCATCCTGCACGAAGCAATTCACGCTGATGTAACCCTACACGAAAACAACGGTCTTATTCTGATGGACGAGGATGCGGTCTTCACAATGCCACTGCACCGCCCGCGCCAGCACGATGCGCTCGATATGGCGGCCGATGCGCTTCAACGAATTCACATCATCGCGGTGGCTGACCCGCTGCACGTCCTGTTCGATGATCGGTCCGCCGTCCAGCTCCTCCGTGACATAGTGAGCCGTAGCGCCGATCAGCTTCACGCCCCGCTCATAGGCTTGGGCGTACGGCTTGCCGCCGACAAAAGCCGGCAAGAACGAATGGTGGATATTGATGATGCGATTCGGATAGTGCTGCAGGAATTGCGGCGAGATGATCTGCATATAACGCGCTAAGATAATCGTATCGACCTTGCCTTGGACGAGCTCCAGCTGTTTCTCCTCCGCTTCCCGCTTCGTCTCCGGCGTGACCGGCACGTGGTAGAACGGAATACCGAAGGATTCGACCAACTCCTTCATGATCGTGTGATTGCTCACCACGAGCTCGATATCCGCGTAGAGATCACCGGCCTGCCATTGCCACAACAATTCAAGCAAACAGTGATCCTCCTTGGAGACGAAGATCGCCAGTTTCTTCTTCTTGGCCGCTACTGAGAAGCGGTACTTCATCTGGAATTGCGCAGCAATGGACTGGAAACGCTGTTCCAAGTCTGGAAGTTTCTGTTCCAGGTCCGGCAGATCGAATTCGATGCGGATGAAGAACATTCCCCCATCGGGGTCCATCGTATACTGATCGGATTGCACGATATTCGCTTGATTCTCGCTTAGGAAGCTCGAGATCGCAGCAACGATGCCCGGACGATCCGGACACGAGATAAGCAAACGCGCGCGATCTTTGCGATGATCGACGCTGCTTTGAAATTGACCTTGTGTTTTCACCCTGTTTCCCCCTATCCCCTATGCCGTCTTACTTAACTTATATCCTGACAACCAAGCGGTCAGGCGATGGTTGATCTGTTCCTCCGTCAGATCATCCGGCAGCAGCTTCGCCTCGACGACGAGATCGTACAATCTCTCCATCGGCTCGCGGCCGTCAGCCTTACGCGCCTTAGCGTCACTTTTCAACATATCCCATGTGCTCAGGACATATTCACGATAGTGAATATCCTGCTGCTTGAAGAAATGATCCAACTTCTCCACATGTTCCAGAAACTCACCGCCGAAGCGTGCCTCGACCTTGCCGCTGAGCAGCGCGATCTCCACTTCGTACATCGGACGCTGCTTCTTCGTATCCTTGCCGATCCAAGGCGTCTCCAGGATCATCGGCAGGTGTGACAGCTTCTCATGATGCACAACGCGCTGAATCGCCTCGAAACCGATCCATCCCGAGCCAACGGGCGCATGGCGGTCCTTCGCTGCTCCCCGCGGATTCTTGCTGTCATTCAGGTGGACGACGCTGATCCGGTCCAGACCGATGATGCGGTCAAACTCCTCCAAGACGCCATCCAAGTCATTGACTATATCATAACCCGCATCATGCACATGGCAGGTATCGAAACATACGGAGAGGCGGTGGTTGTCCTCCACCTTGTCGATCACCGCCGCGATCTCTTCGAATCTGCGGCCGATCTCCGTTCCCTTGCCTGCCATCGTCTCCAGGGCGATCTTCACATCCGTATCCTTCGTTCCCTTAAGGACTTCATTTAAGCCTTCAGCGATGCGGTTAATTCCATATTCCACGTCCTTATCGGTATATGCACCAGGATGCAGGACGATATTCTCCACACCAAGATAAGCTGTGCGGTGAATCTCCGACTGCAGGAAATCCACAGCTAAACCGAACGTATTCGTCTTATAGGATCCCAGGTTGATAATGTACGGCGCATGCACCACGATCTCATCGATGCCGTGCTGGGCCATCAATTCTTTGCCCTCGGGCACGTATTGTTTCTCGATTGGCTTGCGCACCGTATTCTGCGGCGCTCCCGTATAGATCATAAATGTGCTCGATCCATAGCTGATCGCTTCATTCGCGGCATTTAACAGACCCTTATCGGAAAAGGATACATGTGAACCGATTCTCACCATGGCTGCTGATCTCTCCTTATAACTTGCTGGCGAGCAAGCTTGGTATCTATCGTACATGCTGTACTTACCGATGTTTACGCAGCTGACCCGGGCCCGATCAGGCAAAGAGTCAACCGAAGACAAGCTAACTGTTCACTATTGTACCTTGGATAATGAAATAATTCCAGAAATGCGGTATAATTCTCTTGTCTGCCATCCAAAATGTCACAACTTCGCCGCATCACAGCGCATTTCGCGCGAACATGCGTGCAATAGATCATGTACAAGCTTCGTGCGCAGGATGATGCGTTAGCTTGCATGCACATTGTTCATCTTAATCGCTGAGGTGAGATCCATTGTTTAACTTCTGGCTGATCCTCCTATGGTCCATCCTATTAATAGGAAGCATGTCGATCGGCGGCTACTTTATGTTTCGCAAGTTCCTCAAGTCGCTGCCGAAGGCAGACGGCCGATCGCAGCTGGACTGGCAGAATCACTACATTGAGGCCAGCCGTCACATGTGGACGGATGAGACGAAGGCTTTCCTTGAGAAGCTTGTCTCGCCGGTGCCGAAGCCGTTCCGCGACGTGGCCAAGCACAGCATCGCCGCTAAGATCGGGCAGATCGCTCTCGAATCCGGTGCACCGCAGGTAACGATGGAGCATTGCCTGGAAGGATATATCTTGGCGACGCCGCGCAGGGATTATAAGAGCTTGGTCGCATTTCTTAAGAAGAACAACATCGATTATACAAAATATAAACACATCCTTGAAGAGGCGAATTAAAACCGCCCTTTATACAACAGCTGATGCCCTGCCGTTCTGGCGTGACATCAGCTGTTTTTGTATTCATGGCCGGCTGAAGATGCGCGGTGCTCCGCCCGTCTTGTTCCGCCGGATCGGCAGGATTCGCTTGCAGCTATGCGATTGCGGCCGAGATTCTTCGCTTGGATCAACGAGAACGGCGCGCCATACCGGGCATCCACGCTGATCTGATACCCATCATCCTGTAGAGATAACGCCGATTGTAGCAGCCCGTTAAGCTGTCGGTCGTCGCCAGCTGCTCCAATTTCTTATTCGCATCGAACAGATCTTGCTGAATCCCCGTCAATTCCTGATTGCGGAGAAACAGATCGCGATTCTTGCTGTTCAGCTCTTCTACCATGCTCCGCCATTCTGTGATATCTTGGAAGGTGATGATCCGTCCGAGGCAGCGCTGACGCTGCTTGATCGGATAGATTCGCATGAGCACATGCTGCAAGGCCGGCTGGTAACAGCTTAATTCCGCTTGAATCGATGCCATCGGCTTATGGGTATAGACCTGTAAGAAATCTTCTACATCCTCCGGATCCATACATTCGATGCAATCGTGAATGGGGAAGGTCTTGCCTACTTTGGCTGATGTAAAACGCCTTGCCGTTTGGTTCATATCAATCACCGTGTAAAGGATTATAAACTTCTTACCCTGCGCGATTTCTTAGGGTCGAGGATCTATAGGAGATGATAGAATCAAAGGTCTGATGAATAATGATTATAGTTCAAAGGTCGCATGTCAAAATACTCTTATCGTCCTAATATTATCATAAAGATGTTAGAGGTGGCACATGATTTCAACCATTCAGAAAAAAACATCCCGCCCCGTAGTCCTTGCGATGGTCATGATCGCCATGTTCATCACCGCCATCGAAGCAACGATCGTCTCTACAGCCATGCCAAGCATCGTCAGCGAACTGGGCGGTTTCGAATCTCTGGCCTGGGTTTTCTCCATCTTCCTGTTGATGCAAGCCGTTACCATTCCCATCTACGGTAAGCTGTCTGATCTTTACGGACGCAAGCCGATCTTCACCATCGGCATGATCATCTTCCTCATCGGCTCGATTCTGTGCGGATTCGCCGGCTCGATGACTGAACTCATCGTCTACCGCCTTATCCAAGGATTGGGCGCAGGGGCGGTACAGCCCTTAACGATGACCATCGTCAGCGATATCTACAGCTTGGAAGAACGCGGGAAGATTCAGGGGTATCTGTCCAGTGTGTGGGCCGTTTCATCCGTTACCGGGCCGGCATTGGGCGGATTTTTCGTGGAATATCTCAGCTGGGTGTGGGTGTTTTGGATCAATGTTCCTTTCGGAATTGTCTCTTTGATCGGGCTTCATCTTTTTTTCCATGAGAATATTGAGAGAAAAGCGCGGCAGATCGATTACAAGGGTTCCGCACTGCTGTTCATCGCCATCGGCTCGCTGATGACCTTCTTCATCGGCAGCGGTACGCTCTGGCGGTGGAATTCCTTATTGACCTATGTTCTGCTGCCGCTGTTCGCCGCCAGCCTCTTCCTCTTCATCAAGGTCGAACAGCAGGCCCGTGAACCGATTATGCCGCTTACGCTGTGGCGGAATCGCACGATCGTCCTCAGCAACAGTGCTGCGCTGACCTCGCACATGGTGCTGATCGGAATCTCGACGTTCCTCCCCACTTATGTACAGGGGGTTATGGGATATTCACCGTCGATCGCCGGCATGACCCTCGGGGCGATGTCGATCGGCTGGCCGCTTGCCTCCAGCATCGGCGGCCGCTATATGCTTCGCATCGGCATGCGCCGCATGACGATCAGCGGTTCGATCTTCATCATCCTCGGCACCGTCTTCTACATCATGATGAGACCGGAATACGGGCCGTTCTATGTCGGTACAGCCTCCTTCGTAACAGGAGTTGGACTTGGACTGCTGTCGACGGCGTCCCTGCTGATCGTCCAAGGCAGTACGGAGTGGCAGATGCGGGGGGCTGCGACGGCCTTGATCATGTTCATGCGCATCTCGGGCTCTACGATCGGTGCTTCGGTGCTGGCAAGCGTGCTGAACAACCGCTATCTGTCTTATATGAAGACAAATGCAGGGCCGCTGGGCAGCGAGATTGAGTTGAACGATGCCAATATCCTGCTCGATCCCGCGCGTCCGCCGATGGATGCCGAATTGGTCGAGCTGCTGCAAAGCGGTCTGACCTACGGCTTGAACGGCGTCTATTGGTCAATCGGCGTATTAGCGATCCTTACGTTTGGGCTGACCTGCTGGCTGCCGCCTCTGGATCCCAGCACCCTCAGCACATCGCGCACCTCCAGCGAGCAGAATTAGCCGGTGCAGGGTGCGCGGTGCACGGGGTACTTGGCATGATGCACGGAGCACGAGGCACGGTACACTGTCTACGATGCACGATGCGCGTTACACGACCAACGATATACGGTGCAGGCTACACGGCTCACGATGCACGATCCATGGCCCACGGCCGCATCTCGATCCCCGGCATTCCTCACTTAACAGACATCATTGCTCACTGTGCACGCCACGCTTCGATCCCTAAGGCCAAGGCTCCGGTCAACCCGGCTAGGCTGCCCAGACCAGGAGGTACGATATAGGCATCGATTTCCTCTAACACTGCCTTTGCTTGAACATAGCCGTTTAAGTTTCGCTTCACTTCCTCGCGGATCAGCGGGAGCAGCTGCTCTTGCTGCATCACGCCGCCCCCAAGAATCACCTTCTTGGGCGATACCGTCAGGATCATGTTCGACACCGCTTGGGCGATATAGAAAGCTTCGATCCGCCATGCTGGATGATCCTTAGGAATCTCAGCGCCTTTCATCTTCCATCTTGCTTCCAGGGCCGGACCTGCAGCCATGCCTTCCAAGCAGTCCCCGTGATAGGGACAATTCCCCGGAAAATCATCCTCAGGATGACGGCGAATCAGCACATGCCCAGCCTCCGGATGAACCAGGCCGTGGATCAGCCTGCCCTCCGCGTAGATGCCGACGCCTACGCCGGTGCCTATGGTGTAGTAGACGCAGCTGTCCAGCCCGCGTGCTGCCCCCCATCGAGCTTCTGCAAAGGCGGCCGCATTCACGTCGGTATCCCATCCGATGGGCACATCGAAGGCGCGCCGCAGCGTTCCGACGAAGTCATAATCTCTCCATCCCTGCTTCGGCGTCGTCGTCACATACCCATACTTGGGATGATTCCGATCCAGTTCAATCGGTCCGAAAGAGGCGATGCCGAATGCTTCCACCTCCTGGTTCTCAAAATATTCGATCACCTTCTCCAGCGTCGGCTCCGGAAGCTCCGTTGGAAACTGGATCTTCTCCTCGATCACCCCTTGTTCATTGCCGATCCCGCAGACGAATTTGGTCCCGCCCGCTTCAATCGCTCCAATTCGCATACTCCTTCTCCTTTCCTCGGCCTATTCCCGTTCCCGATTCTTCTTTATGCATCCTTTTAATATGGATCCTATCATAATTTTTGCAACTGAGACGATGGTTTTTGTCGTTTTACACTGCGATGCCGCTCCCTCTCATGCTGAGTCACAACCGCTTCCGTTATCGCGCAAGTTGAAACGACATTAATTGACGTTTCACACACTGATCCCGCTTTAATGCACACTGAGACGACACATTTTGTTGACTCACATGGCAATTCCACCGCTGACACGCTGAGTCAACACTTTCTGCCGGTCGAACCCCAACAAAAAAGGGACCTCAGTCCAATGACTGAAATCCCTGTATCCTCAATTATGTATGGTGCGGTCGGTGGGATTTGAACCCACACGGGCGTCCGCCCACTACCCCCTCAAGATAGCGTGTCTGCCGTTCCACCACGACCGCATGAAATGACCCGTAGGGGATTCGAACCCCTGTTACCTCCGTGAAAGGGAGGTGTCTTAACCACTTGACCAACGGGCCAGAATATGAACGATTGCGTTCGGTTCTTGTCCTGCCAGCAAGATCTTCTGCAAGAAATGCTCGCAAGCGACAAATGTTATTATACCGGATATCCGCTCTAATGGCAAGTGGGTTTTTGCTGATAGACAGCATGAAATTATTGGTTCTGACATTAGTTCTAACATTGGTTCTGATATTCGCTTTGCCAAGTTCAAAAGCTCGTTCTAACAAGTTCAATCCAATAAGTTCAAACCAAAATCCTATACGGGCACAAAAATAAAATTGGACATGTTCATGTCCAACAATTCAAACTCTCTTATAAGGAGAAAACGGAGAGGGAGGGATTCGAACCCTCGCGGCTGTTACACCCTAGCGCTTTAGCAAAGCGCCCCCTTCGGCCTCTTGGGTACCTCTCCATATGGCTCCCCGAGCAGGACTCGAACCTGCGACAACTCGATTAACAGTCGAGTGCTCTACCGGCTGAGCTATCGGGGAACGACTCTCAATCGAAGTGACAAGAATTAATTTATCACGAATTTCGATCAGAGTCAAGCCTTAAAATGATTAATTTATGATGGCACCTTGCACATACGTATTTTGATGGGTCAAAACGCCGTTTGCGATAAAACTCCGCACCGCATCCCGTGCACATCACCCGCCAGCGGTAAGGCAGTGTTCTTCTGCCTCCCGGCAAAGCACGGCAATACCGGGTTCCGCCTACGCGCGCCAGCAGTTCTTTGAAGTCCGCATCCCTGTGGCGGTAGCCTTTGCCCTCCAGATGAAGGTGATAGTGGCAAAGCTCATGCTTGATGATCTTCTCCGTTTCTTCGATGCCGTAGATTTCATAATGTTTGCGGCTGATGTCGATTTGATGCGTAACAAGGGAATATCTCCCGCCGCAAGCCCTAAGCCGCGGATTAAAGACGGCCTTATGGCGGAACGGCTTACCGAAGAACTCCAGCGAGATGCGTTCCACCCAGGCTTGCAGATCCGCATCGCTCATCGCCGTCGCACTGACCGCTTGCTTCTTCTGCTCGTTCATCATCTGCCTTCCTAACCTTCTTCCCGATCTTCTAGGATCCTATACAGCCTAATTGAAGAAATGTATTCAGCATCCCCTATTCCTCAATCACCGATGCTCCCTACATCTAGTCACAGGTGAGAAGCAAGGCTCATTTCTGAAGTCCCTTAACCTCAACTTCTCTGATGTTCCTTTACGGCAACCCCAACGATTTCATGAGTTAATGATTCTATGCGGCACCTTAGCGCACAAGATCTCTGATCTGTTCTTGAATTTGCAGGACATCCCAGATACACTGTAAATATTGGTCAAAATACTGCCCAAATTCATTGCTCAAATTCTTTGCCCAGATTCATTGCTAAGGTTCGTTACTCAGATTCATTGTTGCTTAGATCCATTGCTCAGATCCAATGATCTAATTCTCGAACACCTAGCTAAGTCCAGGAAACGTAAACGACACAGACCATGTCTTAATACACAGGTATACGATTGATGTAGAAAGGGGAAGACTAATCATGGCTGACTTTAAGATCATCCTGCTGCAAGACGACGCCGATCTCATCTTCGTAGAGATGCCCGCCACACACGCCTATCAATTGACCGCGCTGCTGTTTCGGCTCCACAAGGAGGCAGGCAAGCTGACGGCCAATAACGTGCCTGTCCTGCCCCAAGTTGTCGCAGAATGTGCGCAGGTTGACTTCCTGCAAGACCAGTATAACACAATCAGCGGACTCGATTATATCAATCGATTAGAAGCAGCCTTCGCGGCGATTGACGAGCGCTCATATCCGATCATCTCACTGCTGACGGAGATCCGGGCGCTGCAAGCACAGCTGGAACAGTGGTACGAGGAAGAGATGTAAGCTCAGCAGCTTTCTTGGAACTTTGGAAACTCACATATAAACTCACAGTATGCTCACGATGAAGTTGGACCTGCACCGGGCATCCGCCTGCTCGATATAATAGGATGGATACGAACTTTGACCTGCGATTCCATGGCGAAGATGCTCTGAAGATGTTGTATAGGATGGGCGTAAAACCCTTAATCGTACGCTATCATCGAATACTTTTGATTACAAAGCAACTTGATTGTAAAAACAACTTCAATTTTCCAAAAAACTGCACAATCCCATTTACAAAATATGCAATAGTTCATATCCATATAGGACAACAGCAACATATCATGCAGGCAAGGGGAGATCCAATTATATACCCACAGGAGGTTATAGCGATGCCTCAATGGTTGTGCAACCAACTTCAACGGGCTTTTATAATGAAGGACCTGAGGCAGATCCGTGTGCTGAATGAGTGTTGGTTTTTTTACCGTACAGGTTCAGATCATACCAACAGTACCACCAGCCCTCATCTTTCACTTGATGAGCGGGTGTAAATCTTGCCGCCGCAAAACAAAGCACTCCTTCCCGTCATGCCCTCGCAAGATCGGGAACGGAGTGCTTTATTCCTTTTATCTCCTTCGTGAGTCTAACGATGCCTCTCCCTTTTCGCCGAACATCCGCAGAGCATCCAGCCGAGCATCATAGATTGCGCATCGTAAGGCTTACTCTGCCCCGTTTCAGATCCGTCTGCAGCACCCGCACGGTGACGATATCACCGACGGAGACAACGTCCATCGGATGTTTGACGTATCGGTCGCTGAGCTGCGAGATATGCACTAAACCGTCATTCTCCAGGCCGATATCGACGAAGGCGCCGAAGTCCGTCACGTTCCGCACCGTCCCCTTAAGTTCCATGCCCGGAGCAAGGTCCTCGATCTTCAGCACATCCGTCGAGAAGATCGGCGGCGGCAGCTCTTCCCGCGGGTCACGGCCCGGCCGCTGCAAGCTTTCGAGGATATCGCGCAGCGTCGGCAGACCGACATCCAGCTTCGGAGCAAGTTCCTCAGGCCGGACCTCCCGCAGCCGTGCGTTGAGCTCCTCCGTACCCAGCTGCTCGAGCGAGATCTGCAGCTGTTCGAAGAGCTTATCCACGATGGAGTAAGATTCCGGGTGGATCGGCGTATTGTCCAGCGGATTGTCGCCGTCCCGGATGCGCAGGAAACCGACGCATTGTTCGAAGGTTTTCGCACCGAGCCGCGGCACTTTGAGGAGTTGCTGGCGGTTCGTGAAGCGGCCGTTTTCCTCGCGGTATTTGACGATGTTCTTGGCGATCTTCCCATTGATGCCGGATACATAGGAAAGCAGCGACGGAGAAGCCGTGTTGAGGTCGACGCCAACATGGTTCACCACAGATTCGACGACGAACTTCAGGCTCTCCTCAAGCCGCTTCTGCTGAACATCGTGTTGATACTGGCCAACTCCGATCGATTTCGGATCGATCTTCACCAGCTCCGCCAGCGGATCCTGCAGCCTGCGTGCGATCGACACGGCGCTCCGCTCTGCCACATCGAAGTCCGGGAATTCCTCTGCCGCCAGTTTGGACGCAGAGTACACACTGGCACCGGCTTCGCTGACGATGATATACTTCAGCTTCGGATTGCCCAGCTTCTTGATCAACCCGGCGATGAAGCTCTCCGTCTCGCGCGAGGCCGTCCCGTTGCCGATGGCAATTGTCTCCACGCCGTACTTCTCGATCATCGCGCCTATGGTCTGCTCCGCTTCGGCCGTCTTGTTATGCGGCGGCGTTGGATAGACGACGCCCTTGTCGAGCACCTTGCCGGTATCATCGACAACCGCGAGCTTGCATCCCGTGCGGTAAGCCGGATCCACTCCAAGCACCACATGGCCCTTCACCGGAGGCTGGAGCAATAGATTGCGCAGGTTATCTGCGAATACTTTAATCGCATGTTCTTCCGCTCGTTCCGTTAATTCCCCGCGCACTTCCCGTTCAATCGACGGCGCGATCAGCCGCTTATAGGCATCCTCGATGACCGCCAGCAGGATCTCCCTTACGGCTGATGTCTGCTGCAACGTGCGCTGTACAATCTGATCGAGGATCCGTTCTTCCTCCACCGCCAGCCGCACCTTCAGTACATCCTCCCGCTCACCGCGGTTGATGGCGAGGATGCGGTGAGGAGGCAATCTCTTCACCGGTTCCTGATAGGCATAATACATCTCATAGACGGATTCCATCTCGGGATCCTTCGCTTCCGTTACGATCATCCCATGGTTATAAGTGTGCTGACGAACCCAAGCGCGAATCGCTGCATCATCGGCGATTCGCTCTGCAAGGATGTCCATCGCGCCCTGCAGCGCCTCCTCGGCACTGGCGACACCTTTCTCCTCGTCTATGTACTTGGCTGCCTCCGCAAGCGGATCACCGGCTGGCGGCTGGCTCATCAGCCACTCAGCGAGCGGCTCCAATCCTTTCTCCTTCGCGACGCTCGCCCTCGTCTTGCGCTTCTGACGATAAGGGCGGTACAGATCCTCGACCTCTTGCAGCTTCGCCGCTGCGGTGATCGCCAGCCTGAGTTCTTCGGTTAGTTTCCCCTGTTCGAAGATCAGGCGCAGCACTTCCGTCTTGCGCGTTTCCAGATTGCGCAGGTACTGCAAGCGTTCTTCAATCGACCGGATGGCATGCTCATCCAGCTCACCAGTCATCTCCTTGCGATACCTGGCGATGAACGGAATCGTATTGCCCTCATCGAGCAAGCCCACGGTTGTGCGCACTTGTTTCGCGCTGAGCTTTAGTTCGCCGGCGAGCATCTTCAGGATTCGTTCTTGCACCTCGTCCGGTGATGGTTCCACCCACTCTGTTATGATCTCAGACATGCATGAGTTCTCCTTTTTCCATAGTCCATCTTTTTGTTTCCGTTTGCCTCTCCACGGCCCATAGACCGTAAGACCTGACTTATTATACCACTTGTCCTTCACAGCGCACAATTTGCTCCATGCAGATCCAGATAATCAAAAAGGAGGCTCCCGCCTCCTCTTCCTCATCCTTCATATGTAAATATGCGCAATCGTTTGTGCTAGAAATCAATCAAACCAAGACTGATCTGCAACGAATCGTTCACCTTGCGCATCATCGCCTCATCTAAATGAGTAATCTTATCCGTGAGTCTCGTCTTATCAATCGTACGAATCTGCTCCAACAGAATGACCGAATCCCGGTCAAATCCGTGCTCCTCCGCATTAATCTCAACATGGGTTGGGAGCTTCGCCTTCTGGATCTGCGCTGTGATCGCTGCGACGATCACCGTCGGACTGAACCGGTTGCCGATATCATTCTGAATGACGAGTACCGGCCGCACGCCGCCTTGTTCCGAGCCGACGACCGGTGAAAGATCAGCGAAGAATACATCTCCTCTTTTGACGATCAATCGCATCACACCCCGCTTACTAAGCGGTTCAGAATCGTACCCGCATCTTCTTCCGCCTGGAACGCCTCCGATGCCATGCTCAGATTAATCTTGGCCATTTCCATGTATCCACGCTGCATGGATTCGCGCAGATTGCGCTTCTTCCGCTCGACTAGATAAAGCTTCATAGCCTGACGAATTAACTCGCTGCGATTCACTTTCTCTTCCTGTACGATTCCATCCACTTCCTCCAGCAAATATTCGGGCAGGCTAATCATTATGCGCTTCGTATTATGCAAATTGGCCACCGAATGAGCACCTCCACTAACGAATACGGTCAATATTACCAGTATGATATGTTTGCCGCCAATTTATACAATTTCAAATATATGCTTGCCGTATATCAATTATGTTATATCCTCCATACGGCACCAGTTCTAAATTAATCATATTCGATGTTTTTGTATTTTTTCCTCTTAAAATAGCAAAATCACAACGTGGTAAATCATTCCTGAGCATATGGCATCTTGATGAGGTCGTTGTCCACATGGACGACTTCACCATTCAGCGTATATACCCGAGGTACGCGGTGCGAGATCATGCAAGGGATCTCGTAATTAATCGTACCAAGATGTTCGGCCAGCTCTTCGACATGCAGCTGCGCATCGCCTTGGCTGCCAAATAATACAACTTCATCGCCTAGTGCAACATCTTCAATGTTTGATACGTTTAACATACACTGGTCCATACAGATGCGTCCGACGATGTTCGCGCGCTGTCCATGGATGAGCACCTGCGCTTTGCCGCTGAGGAGCCGTGTATACCCATCTGCATAGCCAACGGGCAGGGTGGCGATCGTCTCATACCCCGAGGTGCGGTAAGCAGCGCCGTAACTGACACCGGATCCCGGGGGCAGGGTCTTCACCATCACAACCTCGGTGACGAAGCTCATGACGGGCTTCAGATGCACGCGGCTCTTGAACACTTCTTCCGACGGATACAACCCGTACATACTGATGCCGAGACGTAACATGGAGAAGGTCAGCTCCGGACAATCGATCCCTGTTGCGCTGTTGCCGGCGTGAATATGCGGGATGTTGATCCCGCGCTCGCGGCAAATGTCCACGATGCGGCGAAAGCGTGTATGCTGCTCCATGGTATAGGTTTTGTCCCGTTCATCCGCGCAAGCGTAATGGGTGAATAATCCTTCTAATTCTACTCCCGGCAGGGCATGCACCTGTTCGATAAACGCGACTCCCGTATCATCTGCAGGCACGCCGATGCGCCCCATTCCGGTGTCCACTTTCACATGTACTTTCAATTTGCGGTCCTTGATCGGATCGTAGGCCATCGATCGCAGCGCTTCGACGATATCCTCACTGTATACCGTCACCGCAATATCGCGATCTCTTGCTGTCCTAAGTCCTTCAGGCGGCGTATAACCCAAGACGAGGATCGGCGCTGTAATCCCTGCATCCCGAAGCTCGATGGCTTCGTCGAGGAATGCAACGCCGATATAGTCTATGCCGCACTGCAACGCGTATCTGGCCGTCTGCACTGCACCATGACCATAAGCATTCGCCTTCACGACGGCCATGATCCTGATTCGCTCGGGCACATGTCTGCGGAACTCAGCGATGTTGTGCCGTAGTGCATCAAGCGAAATTACCGCCCTCGTCGGGCGGTAGTAAGTTTTCATCCAACCACCCCCGCGCCTTCTCCTGCTGACTATGCCAGTTTGCATACGATCCGATATCCAATGGTATTATGGTAATCGTAATCCAAAGCGGTGTCAACGCAGGATGAGCGTTTTGCGCTCGGTAAATGGTGGGTTGAGGATTTATTTTCCTGTTTGGCCTTGTACGGATTGAGCGATCTTCACCATCTCTTCCGTCGGCAGCGTACTCGTAGTCATCCTATATTCTACACCATCCTCCAGCCAGATCAAGGTTTTATGTTCCTCTCCGGTGAGGATCCCCATCGTGAATTCGAGATCCACCAGGGTCGTCTCATGCACGAATACGGCCGTATCCCGCGGTCGGGACTCCAGAATCGTGTAGGAATAGTCCCCTCCTGCATACTGCAGGAGCACCGCATCCGTCTCACCGAGCTGCACATCCTGTACATCGACAAGCTCAACTCCTGCCGGTGCATAGGCTGGATAGATGATGCCGAAGTCCCCGCTCAGCTGCGCCTTGATCTCTTCGCTCAGCTGATCCGCCCCGGGCATGGGCGACATGGCAGGCAATGTGGTGATATTCCAGCTCGTCAGATTCCAATTCATATCGAAGTTCGTCGCTTCAAATTTCTTATTCAGTTCGAAGCTGCTGAAATCCACAGTGACAATCGGCTTATCGTTCTCATCGAGCAGCTCGATATGAATCGGCGCATAGCCGTCCTGTTTGAGCCAGATCTTCTGCCTGGGCAGGGCCATGTTCTGATAGTTCGCCTTCACATCGAAGACATAATGCTCCCCGTCCTTCGTAACCGCCCGCTCCGGGTCGTCGACGATGCTGCGAAGAAGCGTTTGGTAGAGATAGATCTGTCCTTGAGTGTTCGGCCAATCGCTGCGGAAACGGAAACTCTTCTGAAGATGAGGGGTCAGGACGAAGACTCCTTCTTCATTTTTGAGCACGATCTGCGTAACATTCTTCTGTTTGTTCGTAATCGCGATCCGATAGAATTCCGGTTTCTGAAACCAGACAGACAACTGATATTCCTGCGGCTGCTCACCCGAGTGGAGGATCATCGATCCTTCTGCAGCATAACTGTTCATCCGATCGATCATCTGTTCCAGTTCTCGAACAACATCCGCTTCACTCTTCTCACCGCATCCTGCCAAGATAAGTACCGCACTCATTACGACGGCCGCAAGCCACGTGATCCGGCGCATTCCATCATCCCCTCTTTGCTCATTAATCGCTTGACTAGTTCATGTCTATGTGGGGACTTGGACTTTTATGCGGACTAGTTTGACGAGCTTGACAAGTAACGACTTATGGAAGGATGACTAAATTCGTCGCCACTCGTCTTTCTGCTCCGCCAGAGGGTTTATTCAATACTTTGCCATCATAGTAGAAAGTGCTTGACCCGCCGCCGTCAAGGTTGTATGCGTCCGTCACATTGAACTCAAGCAGCTTATCCTGCGCTTCTTCCAAGGTCACGCCGCTGCTCCAGTCTTTTCTGCGGCCGTCGATGACGATGAACAACAGATCTCCATTGGAGAAATGCCCGATCATCGTTCTCGGCTCCCGTCTATTGGCCCAGTCTCTTGGGATCGCCTTTTTCTTGCCGTTTTCCAGCAATGTCGGCAGGAAACTCGCACCTTGCTGGACTTCCATGGTCTCTAATTGTTCACGCGACTCAATCCGGCCGCCGACAAGGCGTCCGTCCTTGTTGAAGCCAACGAAACTTACATCTGGGTTATCGGAAAAAGTGCGGATCTCACCATCAACGACGGTGGTGCCCAAAGGAACGATCATGCCGTCGCTGGTGCGATGGAAACCGCCGGCATTGACGGCGAGTACCGCACCCGTTCGTTTTGCCGCTTGACTCGTCGTTTCGCCTTTGCTTTTAATCTGATCGTGAGCGAGCACCAATTTGAGTGCGGAGGGATCATGCAGCTTAATCTTGGCCATATACCCGCGGTATCCAGCCTCCTGCAAGGAATAGACCTTCACCGTTGCGCGCTTGCCAAAGGTTTGCCCGATCGGTTCACCCAGCTTATTGGATAGAATCTCTTCGAGAACATCTTGCGTCTGTGAGATCTGTTCCGAACTGGCTGCGATCAAGTTGGAGATCAGCGCACCGGTCTCAGCATATCCTGCTTTTTCCGCCTCGACCGTCTCATAAATCGCTGTCAGCGATGCGGAGATCGCGTCCAGAGCTGGTTGTGACTCAGCCATTTGCTGCCGCAATCGCTGCACACGTTCTTCTGACTCGATCGTCGATACGAGTGAGGATGCATTGTCTAACCGCAGATCAGTGCCATAGGATTGGAGAGCGATCCAGAATCCCACTGCCGGCGCCGCAAGCAGCAGAAAGAAAAGCTGCAGTCTAATAAACCCGCGCTGCATCTTCTAACTTCCTTATCGCTGCTCTTAGTTCTTCCAACTGCTTGTCCAATGCATGAATCTGTGCTTGCAGCGCAAGTCTTGTATCATCATTGCCGGTGATGGATTCGCTGGTCATCTGCAATTCTTCTCGTATCGATTCGATTTTCTCGGAGACATCGGTCATGATCGCCGTTAATTCATCCAGTTCGGCATGCAGATCATCGATTCTGGCATTGCTTTCTGAACGGATTTCTTCGATGTGCATAAGCAGCTTGGCTTCAATCTCCGCCTGCTGCGCTTGCATCTTATTAGCGGCCAGTTCATATCCGCCATAGGCCAATCCGCACCACACCGCGCATGTGAGCAGGGAGTAGAGGACGGTGCGCCGTTTGCTGCCAGCTTTGCGCCCTCTCATCTTCGTGACCCTGGATGAAGGTTGGTCTGTCCGAGGTGAATGAAGGAAGTTGTTCATTTGGCATCTTCTTTCTAGTTGTTCTAGTTGTCATTTTTGATATTCCGAGTCTATTAGTCGATTTAATAGATCTTCTACTTACAATATCTTAGACGACCGGCGGTTGCAAAAGTTGCACGCATGGCGGTGCACAAAACATGTAAACACGGCGATTTCCTTAAAATAATCAAATCCGAATTTTGTCCTAAAAGTCGTATATAAGAATGGCAGAAAGAGTTTATATAAGCATTTTTATCGTAAAAGTCGTACAAAAAGCGGCAACTGGGAACCCTGAGGGTGGTTTTTGTCCGAAAAATAGGACAAAATCCGTAAAACCTGAGTTGATCCAAGTTGTTTATCCTAAAAATCGTACAAAACCGCCCATGCATCACGTCTGCTCCTGGGCCTCCAAGGTTTCGCTGCAAAAATACTTGTTGTCCAAATAGACATCAAATCTCCATAATCCTCAATCCTGTTCCAGGGTTCATAATCAGCCTCTGCCCGGGCGTCAGCTCCATCCGTACCGCAGGCCGCAGCTGATCCTCCCCACACCGCCGGAATATGCTACATTAATAATGGACATCAAGCGGAAAGGATGAAGCACCATCAAACAGCAGCAATTTACAGAAGGGAAAATCCTGCAGCCGCTGATCGCGTTCTCGGTACCGATGATGCTCGCGAACTTATTGCAAGTGTCTTATCAGTTCGTAGACAGCCTGTGGGTGAGCAACCTCCTAGGCGCGAATGCCCTTGGCGCAGTTTCTGTTTCGGGTACGGTGATTTTTACTGTTCTTTCTTTTATCTTGGGTTTCAACAACGCGGCGCTCACCATTCTCTCACAGCAGAAGGGAAAGCAGGACGAAAGCGGATTGAAGCGGTATTTGAATGCCTTCGTCGTCCTTATGTCCCTGCTTGCTCTCGCCCTCGGCGCCGTTGGCTTTGCTGCTTCAGAAGCGATTCTGGCCTGGATGGGTACGCCGCAAGCCCTTATGCCGGAGGCAGCGGTGTATTTGCAGATCAATTTCGCAGGCGTGTTGTTCGTATTCGGCTATAACTTCATCAGCACGGTGCTGCGCGCCCTCGGGGACAGCCGCACACCGCTTCGTTTCGTCTTCGCAGCGGTGGTGCTGAATGCGGTGCTGGACCCGCTGTTTATATCCGGCTTTCATCTCGGCATCCAAGGCGCTGCCTATGCAACGGTTCTCTCTCAGAGCTTGGCCTTCATCTACGGGTTGATCGTGATCCTGCGGGGGCGCTTGGCGCCCTTTACCGTGCCGCATCTGCCCAAGCTTTCCGAGATCAAATTGATCTTTCGCCTCGGCATTCCAGCGGGCCTGCAGATGATGGTCATCTCCGCGGGATCGATGGCGATCATGAGCGTTGTCAACAGCTTCGGCGAGGGCGTGGTGGCAGGATACGGTGCGGCCCAGCGGCTCGACAGCATCTTGATGATCCCCGCACAAGCCTTGGGCATGGCCGTGAACAGCATGGCCGGTCAGAATATCGGAGCCAAGCTGTGGCAGCGTGTGCATCAGATCGCCAAGTACGGCTTAATGCTGAATCTCGGCATCATGCTGTCGACAGCCGTGCTGCTCGTCTCCTTCGCAGACATAGGCATTCGCCTGTTCGTGGCAGAGGAGACGGCCCTGCGATTCGGCTCAGATTATTTGCGGATTCTTGCTTTTTTGTATCCTTTTCTGGGCATTAACTTCGTGCTGAACGGGATCGTTCGCGCCTCCGGAGCGATGTTCCAGGTCTTAGTGCTGAATATCATCTCGTTCTGGGTGCTGCGCTATCCCTTGACGTACCTGTTGGCGAACCTCCTCGGGGAACGGGGGATCGGGTACGGAATCGGCATCAGCTTCGTCATCAGCAGCATGGTGGCTTTTGGGTATTATCGCTTTGGCAAGTGGAAGGAACGGGAGTTGTTTGCAGAAGAAAAAACACCATAAAGCTTATGCATACGATAAAAATAACTGCGAATGTTCAGGTTTCACATGGCTGGACAGCACCGCACGGATATGATGCTGCGGCAGCTGCCCCTGCTCTTGATCGGCATCTCCGTCTATGCGGGAGCGATGTTCGCTGCTTATCATCTGGCTGCCAAACGCTTCGAGCGGGTCGATCTTTAATCCTTGGAGAGAAAATCCGCTTCCTCGTATAATAAGGGCAAAGCACAAATGCGCGTTTCATCTCGTTGACAGGACTTGGCTTTGGTTGTAACCTAATATAAAATTATGATTTCATAACGGGTTGGTCTTGGCGGGAATGTTCCATGCAAGATCCTGAACATCTCCCTTCCAACCTCGTATGCCAGCCAATGCCTGAACAGGAAAAAACGATACCGAGGTGAACTGATAAATTGAAACAAACCCGGATGGATGAGAGTATACTCGTTTGCGTGTATTACGGCCCCAACGGGGAGCGGCTCATCAAGCGCGGCGGCAAGATTGCAAAGCTGCTGCAGTGTCCCTTGACGATCCTTACGGTAGATCCGCAGCCGGAGAATGAATGGGACATTGAGAAGGTCCGCTATGTAGACCGTTGGAAAGAACTTGCCAAGGAGTACGGCGGCGAGTTCATGATCAAATACAACGAGAAACGGCCGGTTGCCAAAGTGATTGGCGAAGTGGCCAAGCAGAAGAACGTAACCCAAGTCGTCATTGGTCAGACGGCCCACAGCCGTTGGGAAGAGATTACGAAGCGTTCTTTCATCAATATTCTGCTGAAGGAGATTCCCTTCGTTGACTTGCATATCGTATCGGTTCCTCGCGAGTTGAAGGAACAGGCAGGTCACTACGAACGGGGCATTCGCGCGTATCTTCGGCAAGAGGAAGAAGGACTGCGTCTGTGCTTTGACCATACTGACGAAGAACAGGTATATGACGGGATCTTCTACAAAGAGGTGGGTACCGACTTCGACAACGGCATCTTCAAATTCATGAAGGGCGGCCAGACGTTGGAAGTACAAGTGGTGGACGGCTGGGTGAAGAACTGGGAGCTGAACGGAAAGGATCACTAGCAATGGCTCCTTGTACGCCCAAATGCCGCACTAGTCCGTTTCACCAGATTTGATAAGTGGATAAGGCTTCATGTAACACACCATCGAGGCGCCCATGCTGGGCGTCCAATGAAAACGCCGATCCTCAAGGACCGGCGTTTTTTTCATGTTATTCCTTCAAAGCTGTCTAACGGATCTTGCCAGATCTTGTGATAGAACTTGATAAATTCTTATAGAAAGGCGGTTCCTATTCTGGACTAAAAAACTTTCTTTTATTAAATTTAACAATTTATCCAATGTATCCTATAATGTGGTTATAGGAGGTAATTCGGAGATGGGGGGTGAATTTTGATTGAGAACTAAGCGGATCAGCAAACGGTACTTTCTCTTGATGGGCGGTCTAATCATCGCAGGAATCATAGCTTTTGTTTTCGTACCGTCATCCTTTGGAGCCAATCGGTATACGATCGAAACTGAATATCTCGGTTTTCATCCCTCCGCACCAAGTCGTTCCTCCTGATGATCGCGCCGTTGTGCATGGGGTGCAGATCTCGATATACCCTTTAGAAGAATTGGCTTTCGAATACGTGCTGGATACCCAAGAACTGATCCAACTGGATGGCGGATTACATGTGCGCAAGTTTACCTTCGATCTCTTATCGGATGCGGTGATTCAGGATCATCGGGGCGAGAGTTCCATAGAATGGATTGGAGCCAGGGTTGATTTGCAGGCTGACAGGGATGAGCCTTATGATATTGAACATGACTTTAAGGATCATATCCAAATACTCGGTCCATCAGAGGAACCCTTGCCGTTATATGATTCCGTTCGAGCTGATCAGATTCACTCCTTTTCTAGATCGACGATTTTCGAAGATGTCTACAAGAGGTACGGCCGTCACTGGCAGCAGGCTAAAGTGGATTTGAGTTATGATGAGCAGCTTAGCAACCATATGATTGGCTTTATATTAAGTGCTGTTATATCGAATGCCCCTGGCAGTGAGCCGATGTATAAGCTGAAAGTTGAATACAATGTGGAGTAGACATCTTGCATTTAAAGCAAGGGGCTGTCCAGCAAGTCAGCCATGAGTGACTGAGTGGACAGCCCCTAAAATTATGTATGCATCAGGTCATGCAATGCCCGCTGATCCTCTCTAGCGGCCACCATTATTCTCCGTCAACAAAGGATCATCCCAAACCACACACAAACCGGACAACCGATCATGCAGCGCTTGTTTCCTGGGGTGTACCGCAATCATGAACAGGCCGACGAACAAAATAAGAACAGATGAAACTTTGCCAATGACCTCTCGCAGCAGCACATCTTCCCAAGCAGGTTTGTCCGTAAGAGGATGCACCACCTTGATTCCCATAATCATTTTACCAATTGTCTGACCAAACAAAGAGGTGAGAAGAAAGAAATAAAGGGAAATCATCAATACCAGACTCATCTGAGCTGTCAGACCAGAGGGATCAAGAACAGTATCGATCAGAATGACTTTCAGCGACCACAGGAAGGATATATCTAACAAGAAAGCCAGACCCCTAACCACAAATCCGGCATACCGAACGGGCTCTCCCATGTAAGTATGAACCTCTCTTTCACATAAACACCTTTTATTCTGAACTACCGCATCAAATACATGACTTTTGGCGGAGCCGCGATCAGTTCCTCGATGAGATTCGTCAAAGGTTGATCCAGCACAGGTTGAGCGTTTGTTATTCCATCTAATAACGATGTTTTCCTCGCATAACGAATCACTTTAATATCGGGTATCTTCAGTTCATTTTTCAAATAATCCACCGCATCTTCCAAACTTCCGAATTGATCGATCAGTCCGAGCGACTTCGCCTTTTTGCCTGAAAAGACACGACCATCGGCCAGGTTTAATACCTTCTCTTTGCTCATATTTCTTCCTTCCATGACCACCTGCACAAATTGCTCAAAACTATCTTCCACGATATCGCGATAAATCTCTTCGGCATGTTCCGTAAAATCAGACCATGGATCACTCAACACCTTGTTCTCTCCGCTGGTGATATGGATACTGCTGATTCCCAATTTCTCTCCCAATCCTTGATAGTTGGTAAAACTGATGATTACTCCAATGCTGCCGGTAACGGTAGAAGGGTTGGCGAAAATCTCCTCTGCCGCTGACGCAATATAATAGCCTCCGGATGCCGCAATGGACCCCATGCTGGCTGCAATTTTCTTACCTGAATGTTTGATTTCGAGCAATTTACGATAGATGTTGTCGGAAGTTACTACGTCTCCGCCCCGGGCTGTCAATATACAGGACTACTCCTTTGACAAGGTCATCTTCAAGCGCAGCATTAAGTTGGGAGATGATTTGATCACCGAACGCGCCGGCAGCAATCTGTCCTTCTATCCGGATCTGGGCAATTTTATACGGACCCGCCCCTTCGATCCACTCTTCCTGCCAAATCAAAGCTCTTTTTTGATTATCGTGGATCATATGCAATAAGCCTGCTGTCATCAAGAAAACAAGTAACGTGCAGACGGCTATCGTAAGCTTCTTCACATCCATCCCACCAATATCCCTATCGAAATATGATTTTTCCGTCTAAGATCAAATCGTTCCGCTTTAAGAAAACCCCATCCACCAAGAGAGGAATCGGCGAACCAGTGAGCCCTTCATTCGATTCTTCTAATCCTTTCAGAGCATGTACATGCAGGTGCGGTTCGCTGCTAATACCAGAATTCCCAACATTCGCAATCCATTGACCTTTTTTTACGGTGTCGCCCTCTTTGACCCGTATACTCCCCTCTCGCAAATGCAGTAACATAATATAAACATCTTCATGTGCAATGACCACCATATTAGCGATTTCGTCCTGATCCAGAGATAACACATCTTTAAGCTCGTCGCTCTTCCCATCAATGGTTTTGATCACTGTACCATCGACAGGACTGTATACAGGTTCACCGTATATTTCATATTCTTCGGGTTTCGATGGAGTCGAGATCGTTTTTTTGCGCATTCCCCACGCATTGAGCTTGACGATGTCGATCGCATAAGTTTGGTTAGGATAGGCATAGTGGTAATTAAGAGTCGTCGATGCGCCGCCATGGGATATGCTGTATACGCCGCCCCTTAGAGGAAATTCTATCTCAACCGCCGCCTCTGCAGGAGGTTGATGCCAATACACGCCTGGAATTCTCAGCAGCACAACCAAGGCATTAAGAAGTCCAATGATAAGTAACAACGATTGGCCTATGGATGCATATTTGACCGTATCCTTGCGAGACCATGGCATGCCTCGATGTTTCCAAGCTGAGCATCCAATGGCGATGAGTAATAACAATGCCAATCCAACACGCAAATACTGACTGAGCTGCGCCCAATCCACAAACATCAGCATAGACATCGTCCATGCAAAGGTAACCGAACTTAAGAGAAGCCAGTTTTTCCAACTTTTCAGACGCAGAACCAACAGCAAGAGATTGAGCACAAGAGGGGCTGCGAACGCCTTAAAAACCAGCAACAGAACACTTCCTTCCAAGGGTTCCGGTTATCCTTTCAGTTCCTGGGCAACCTGCGATCGATATGATGGGTCCGTGAAGAGCCGCTGAACAAAAAGACTTTGGTTTTTTTTCGTCCATTTTAGCCCGCCGGATGGGTCATGGATGAACAAAGCCAAAGAATACCGATTTCCCGTCCGATCCTTCACATACATCACATCATTGGAAATCGCGATGCTTGAGCCGCCCTTGTACAATAATTGGACAAACGGCGAACCTTCTCTCACCTTGCGCCCCATCAAGTGCTCAAGCTGCTGACGGGCTTCCTCATCAAACCACTCCAATTGTTCCAGCCGTTCTAGCAGCTCGGCATAGAGGCGCGTTGTACATGCGGGCATGTTCCGTGATTCGATGAGCTGAAGCTCGCGATCGAAACTTGTGCGGTTGTTATAACGCTCGATGAATCGCTTGTGATCACCTTCTGAAAGTTTCTGGTGAACTTCCTTTGCCAGGGCTTGATATTCCTCAGCATCCATATCCGCCAGCCGCTGTCTCACGGCTTGCAGCTTCATGTGTTCTTTGTCCATCAGGTAGGTGCCGACCAATCCGGCGGAAGAGATCGGGAAGATCGGATCGTGTTCTGAGCCGCAGATCTCATCCACGGTGCGGTTAACCGCCTCCAAACCGAGGACATCCATGAGATATTCGGTGTTCGCATTAGAACTGTACTTGGTCATCCCCTCCGCCACTTCCTGCAAGGTCACAGATTTCCGCTGTTCCTGTTTGCCTTGATGGATTTCCCGTAACCAATTTTTGTGAGAGCCCCCGTCGCTGTGCGGGATGTAATACCGTTCCAGATCCTCCAATGCGACCGTCTGGTCGGGGGAGATCCGGCCTGATCTTATTTGTCTGATGAACTCAACGGCGATCATAATTTTCATCACGCTGGCAAGAGGCATCTTCTGTTCGGCTTAATATGAGATGATCGTTTGACCATTTTCGATATAACAGCAGGACACCTTGTCCGGATTTTTCTTAAGGTATTCCAGAAAATCATCGTCATTATTCTTTGCCCTGCCTTTAACAACCGCTGCAACAATAGCCAAGAGCAACAGCACAAGCAAAGCGATTACCGCAGGTAGGATCCACTCCCCCACGAGAAAACACCCTCTCTTTACCGCTCCATTGTGACTTGAGGCATTTCGCAAAAATCATCGCAATGATTGACTGGAATCAGCTTGCGTTTCATGGCAATGTAATCATAGACCATCGAACCGATCCCGATTTTGCCCGAAAGATACAGGAAAGGAACCAGCGGCCACAGCGGGACGATCCGGGTGCAGATTTGTACGATAGAATGAATACCCGCTTTTTTCTCATTAACGCCGCTTACTTTCATGCTGTGAATCCGCTTCTCTACTTCTTGCGGATTCAAGCCGTAACGTGCGATGACTTGCGGATGCCGAAAACTCGTAAACTTAAGCAGACCAAAATAATCCAACCGACGCATGCTGCGCATGATCCTTCTACACATTGGACACCATCCATCATAGAAGACAAGGATTTGATATGGCGCCAACCGCCTTCTTCCCCAAGCCCTTCCCGCACGCATAAAGGAGAGATGCAGTTTTCTTCCGAATATTCGCAGCCGCTTCCAACCGCTGCGATACTCCTCATCCGTGAATACCAGCAATTCCAACACGATCATGATCAACGAGAACGTTAACAGTCCCATACCGATGCATATTCCGAGATGAAACGCAACCATAGCAGCGACAATAAAGGGTTTTAGTTTCTTATTCAGTATGGAAAATGGGAAGGCAATCTTAATCCACATGCTGAGATAGGTAAGGATCACTGTGAGCCACAAATGTTCATCAACCAAATAGCGAAGCATGGGTCTGCTGAATTCTTTGACTTGTGAAATATAGTAAATGGCCGTGCCATTGTGCCACAATTCGCCCTTCAGTTGATACATACCGGAGAAGAAATAGAGAATGCACAGTTGCACAATGCAGAATATGACGGCAAAATTGTGCAGCATGGCTGAAAATTGACCCCTGAGCGTATCTTGATTCGCTTCCCGATCCCGTTGAAAACGAGCTTGATCCAATGAGAAATAAGCGGTGTTGTTGGCAAAGATCAGAAAGAACATGCAGATGATCAGAATGTTGTCTCCGCCATCGCTAAGATGACCGTAACGTTGACTAAGCGAATAATAAAACAAAAAATTTAAAGCTGTGAAAACGCGGCCTTTATAACCCAACAGATAAATGATGCAGACGACAATACCTAAATGATAGATCCAATCGAAATAGGCTAATGAAGGGTTTAAATGATAGAGGGACCAAGGCTGTTCTTCGTAAAAAGGCATGACGCCTTCCGAACTAAACAAAAAATATCGCTGGCCGTAATGGATCAAATACTGGTACAGGATGATGATTCCGATACTGATCCTAAGTAACGATGCCCCTATCAAAAACCGTTCATGTACCATAAAATCACGGTAACGGGAGAACATCGTCTACCAACTCCCTCCATTCATGAATGGAGTAATGCTCCTCGACTTCGTAATTCGCGTCATTTCGTTTGGAATACGGCACCGCTTCTTGGCGTCCTGTCATGATTCTAATCTCTACAATCTCCTTATCTGGAAAAGCTGATTTGACAAAGGCTGATACATAGCGATACAGATTATCTTCATGGAATTCCGCCTGTTGCAGCAAACTTTCCTCGATATGCGCGTCCAGCTCTTCCTTCTCGCTTGCCTTTTTTAATATCTTGTAGGTAAGCTCGTCATATCCGCCCAGCTGCAAAGCATGCACATACCCCAACCCCAAGCGCACCATGCGATTGTGCGGAGAGAACAGCGTTTCTTCATTTTTCTCCAGTAGAGGTGTCATCACATCAATCCAGGGGCTTTCAACTGGTTCGTCTTCTCCCGCTTCGATATACCGGACTTGCGCGAAAAGGCGGAAGTTCGTCGTGATCGGGTCCGGGGCAAACAGATGCCAGTTTTGATAGAAAAACGGGATCACATAAGTGTTAAGAAATGGCTGCAACTTCGCTGAAATGGGATTAATGGGACCGGCGTGAAGTGCTATAATTGAAAAGTGTACAACTGTAAAAATAATCCAGGTCAAAGATCTCCTCGATCACCTTCGCATCGCTGGAAGCCAGGTCTGTCCCCATGACATACATCGATGCGTCGCGCATAACACGATCAAGGTCATCAGCATAATGTTTCGCTGCTTCCTTTACATAAAATGCCGCTTTGGTTACGGCCCTGGTTGCCGCTCTGGCTGCAGCCGCTAAAACTGCTTCCGGGGTCCCGCTGGAATCCTCCGACAGCAGTGCGGTATTGCCAACCTCAGAGACTTTGGAAGCCACGGCGTTATTGGCAGAGAAGGAAGCGTGCAAGGTAAGACCCGTTACAACCACCAACGCCAGCGAAAGAAATACGGCCATAAACTTTCTCTTCATCCATCTCACCTCTTCCTTTAATGTTATATTATGGTATATACCACATATACTAATATATATTACTATTTCTGTATTTTTAATATCTTCCATTTCATAATGAGATGTTGTAAAATAGATTACTAGTCTACCTATACCATAACATTACAGAAGGGTGGTTCTAATTGTTCTAATTCCAGATCAGCCGGTACAGATAAGCCAAAATCATGCCGAGGAAGAACATGGAGGTAACGCCGAACAGCTTCCGGTCCCTCTCGATATCGATCACTCTAAAAATAAAGAACAGAATCAATATCGTTGTCTTCCAAACAATAGATACAAATGGAAAGACAATGCCGATCCCTAAGGACAGCAACCTCATGATGATAAAGCTCACAAACTTGACATTCACAAAGAGCCCCCCTAAATACTAGCATTTTCCTCAAAAATTTGAATCACTCTTTCTATCATAAATCCCCATCCCATCTGCTGTCAAACATTTCCTTTCTCTTTTCAGAAACATATCCTCCTAACGAAATGTCCTTTCGTAAGAGAAGACAATGGAGGCCCGCCTTTTGTGACAATTCCGAAGAAGAAACAGGATTTAAACTGGTTCATCGATCTCTGTTTTCTAGACGCGCAGGTTAATCGAACAGATCAGGCAGGATATGATAGATGTATTGGTTCTGCCAGTTCCAGGAGTGAGAACCGCCCTCGGCCACGAGGAAATAAAAATTCCCCTTTGTTTTGTCCGATGAATAGATGAAGACGTCGGTCATTACGCGCATGGCATCAATCTGGGGCTTCAGATTCGGATAGGCGATGTCCAAGTCCCCCGTCGCGCTGAAGATATAGTAATCCTGCGGTTCATAGTCGGATTCTCTGGCCACATTAGCCAAAAATTCAGCCGTCTCCCGCGGCTTAATCCCCCCGGATCGTTCACCTAATGCCCAGCTGTCTCCGCTCAGCGGGATAAAGTACTTGAAGTAATCCAGCTTGTTGGCGAACACATGCCAGGTCGTCACCGATCCCATGGAGAAGCCGCCGAAGGCCCGGTGAGCTCTCGAAGCCTGCAAGTCTTCCAAACTGCCGGACTTGGCATACGTGTTGTATGTCGTTTCTACTAAAGGAACGATATCGTTAATCAATTCTTCATGGAATAGGGCGACATCGTTCATCCCGCCGTAGAAAGTCGGTGTCACGACGATCAGCGGATCGATCTCTCCCGCCGCGATCATGTTGTCAAGGATGGTCTTCAGCTCCCTGTTTTCACCGGGACCGCCGAAGAGCAGGTCCTCATTCTCACCGCCTCCGTGCATCAGATACAGCACATTGTATTTCGTATCCTTATCGTTCGGATCGTAGCCATGAGGAAGGTAGATATTCAATTTTTTCTCGTCCATGCCGTTCTCGGCATTTGGCGTCTTGTATGTCAATCGTTCGATGGTCCCCGGTCGGTCACTCGGCATCCGATACTCTCCAGGCATAGGTGTAAAGTACTTCTCATTAGCCGCCTCTTCTGTCATTTCTAGTTGGTCGATCGCTGCATCGATCGCAGCATATTGTTCATCCAATTCTTCTTGCGTGAAAGAACCGCTTTTCAGGAAATGAGACGCAACTACCTGCATAACGGCATCTGTTACAACATGGGGATTTTGGTACAGCTTGAAGTTCATCTTCATCGTGCGTTCAATCAGACTCAAGAGATCATAAGGATTCGGGCCGCTCACATCCCCTTCCGATTTGCCGAGCAGCACGATCTCACCGAAGGTCGAAGGGTTATTCCAAGCGGTGCCGGTGGCATCAAAGACATTCAATGTCGCCGCCCGTTCCGCCCCCACGGCATCATTGATTTGCAATTCGATGCCGAGCACTTTGCCGTTCTCCGGCGGTTCTGTCAGCGCAACTCTCGCTTCGATGATATAACCTTCATCCGTCCTTGTCACAGCAGTGTAGAAACGATCGCTCTCCCCTTGATCCACGGTACGAATATTTTCATAATTCACACGCAGATGCAGATCGTTCGGTCCGTACGTCACGGTCTTGTCATTGTTTTCATCCAGGAAGATCTCCAGGGAATCCTGCATGTACGGTGCTTCCGCCGCCGCGGAAAGATGTTGATCCTTCACTTCCGCTAGAATATACAACGCCCGATCATCCCACAACGCCCGGAAAACGGCGGTCGTATCGGTCTTGCCAGCCACGATGGTCTGTTTAACCGGGATCGCCTTCTCCCAGATCAGATCGATCACGCCGTCCACCACCGGCGAACCGAACAAGGCTGTCATTCGTCCGTTGGTATCAAAGCCGTGCTCGTTAACGGTAATTCCTAAAGGTTTAGCTTCCACTTCCGCTGCCTCCCTGACCATGATATGCTTGCTTACGATTACGATCTGCTCGTCGATGGAGATCCTGGCGGCAATCGTCGCTATGCCGGCAGAAACAGCCTCCACCAATCCGCTCTCGTTCACCGTTGCGATATGTTCATCGCTGCTTTGCCATTCGATCTCCGCCTCTTCCGGAACATGAAGCAGCTCCGCCTGATACGTTTCCCCCGCCGTCATCACTTTGGTGTACGGCTGTTGGAAACGGGGCGATTCGACTTCTGCAGCCGCAGCAAAACCGGTCACAGGCGCAAGCAAAACAGCACACGCCATCATTGTAACCGCTGTCAATCCAGCGAAACGCTTGAGCAACGCCTTCGTTCTGATCTTCATCCTCATCCTCCTCATCTCCCATAATGTTCCTCAATAAACAAACGAATCATCATCTGTACGACATCCACCGTGTGCGGACACGTTAACCGATTTAATTATTGCCCTCCTTTCCTCTTTCATATTTCCATGGATTCTCCCCATTTCCCTCCGAGCACTTCCCTTTATTTTGGCTTCATTTTATCGTATGATTTTCCCGTTATCAATATTTAGCTTTTGTGATATTTTATGTATATGAATAAAAGGTTAGATGCACACAGGTGTTTAACCTAATTCATCTATCCTTGCTTCTATGCACACCCGCATACAAAGCAAAAACACCTCCGTCATGGAGGTGTTCTCAAACGTCATATATTACAATACCCACTCTTCTTCCTTGCCCTGTTCTCCCGTATAGGTAATCACCGAACGGTAATTTTCCAGATCAACGTGCAAGAGGCAGCGTTTGCCGCTGTGCTCCCATTGCAGCTTAAGCTCGTGATCCGCCGTGTCGAGCACCTGGAAATCACCCTGGAACGCTTCATATTCATTACGGAATCGGATCAGTTCCATGAGCCGCTTAACGACAGGCTTCTGCACCGCTTGTTCGATCTCTTCCAGCGTGTAGTTGTGACGGTTCACTTCCCTGCCGTCTCCGGTGATTTTGCCTCGTTCCTCATCATTTTCGCCAGCCAGCAAGCCGACATAATAGATCTGCGGAATCCCAGGCGTGAAGAGTTGGATCGCACGCGCTGCGATGTATGCATCATCATCCCGATCCAGCGCATCGTAGTATGTGATTCGAATCTGATGGACATCAAATCCTTCAGGAGATTTGTGCGCATCGGACAGCACGTAACTGAGATTGGCGCCTCGCTCTAAGCAGATATCCACGACGCGGCGAGCTCTGTCCGTCGTTACCAGGTCATCCATATCCGGTTTGACCGGAATGCCGTCATGGCAATCCAACATCGTAAATTGGTTAGCCGGACGATTCTTCAGATATTCCTTCAGCATATCGCTCGAACGATTGAGAAGGGCATCTAAGACCGTATAAGGCAGGATAAAATCATAAATCCAGAATCCCCGCTCCGCTAACTTATACTGGATCGAATAGTGGGAATGCACTTCCGGCAGCAAAGCAATGCCCAGCTCATTCGCCTGTTCAGCAATCCAATCCATAAATTCATAGATCTCAGGCTCCACGAAGAAGCAGCTGGTTCCCGGCTTCTTGATCACATATCCTACAGCATCGAGCCGCAGCATATGAACATGATGATCCTTCATATGTTTGAAGATATCCTGAAAATATTTTCTCGTCAGCTCAGATTTGACATCAAGGTCAATCTGTTCTGATGGATCGGTCTTCCCGAAGGTCGTCCAAACCTTCTCTTCCTGATTGTTGCCCGTGATGAACGTTGAGTAAGGCACTGGACGGCGCAAGAACATCTTATCGATATCTTCTTGAACGGGCTGTCCGTCTTCCCAGATTTTCTCGATCGTTAAGAACATATCCGCATATTTGGATTCCCGGCCATGCTTGAGGAAGTCTTGGAAATAAACCGATCTTTGCGAAACATGGTTCACCATGACATCCAACATCACGCCATATTGCCGGCCAAGGTCTTGGATATCTTCCCAAGTACCGAATTGCGGATCGATCGAGAAGTAGTCCAATGGTGCAAATCCGCGGTCACCGGAAGACGGGTATGGCGGAAGGATGTGAATCCCGCCTTTAAACAGGTCAGGAAAATGCTTCTGAATCACTTGTTTCAAAGTTTGCAAATCCCCGCCAAGAGAATCGGGATAAGTGATGAGCTGAGCTTGATTTCTAAGTGTCATAATCATAAAACCTCCCAATTGATGATGATCAGATCAGGAGCATATCCGGAAATTGCTGAACCGGTCCCACATGCTTCAATTTATAGGCACTGATTTTCATACCGTGTTTGACGGCATCCAGCACACTGAGCCCCTTAGCAATCCCTGCATAAAAACCTGACCAGAAGGCATCTCCGGCACCGGTTGCATCTACGACCTCCGTTGCTACACTCTCTAGATGGATCTCGTCCGTTCCATTGGAGACCAATGCTCCATCCGCACCAAGCGTCAAGATCACGAGCTTCGCTCCCAGATCAAGGAAGCGTGCCAGATGATTCTCAGGAGTATCTTCACCGAAGATCCGATCCGCATCATCCAGCGACGGCTTGATCACGTCCACTTGGCTGATCATGGTTCTCACATAGTCTCTCCCGTCCTCATCATGGTTCCATATCGCCGGATGATAGTTGGGATCGAAGCCGATCATCGTTCCTTCTTCCCGCGCCAAGGCGATCACCTTCTCGATGGTTGAACGTGCCGGTTGCCTGGAGATCGGCCAGCAAGAGAAATGGACGATCTTCGATTGTTTAACCGCCTCGGCAAGCTCAGGTGTGTAATGCAATTGATAGTCCGCACCTCGATAGAAAATGGGTGTTGGTGTCTGCCGGCTTTTGGTGATCACAACCATGCTGGTGGATCGCTCGGACTTCTGAATGTCATCCGTAGGAATGCCTTCCTTTTCTAACTGCTGAAGAAGAAATGTGCCGAAGCTGTCTTTACCCACGGCGGAAACAACCCGGGACTTGAGTCCCAGCTTCTTTACATTCAGCGCCAAGTTAGCGGTTGAGCCGCCAAAATATCGATAATATTTGTCGCAATTCAAGGCGTCGTCATAGTCTTCGGAGATCATGTCGATGAGCAGTTCTCCAATCGCTAGGACATCGTTTGGTTTGTCTATAAAGGTTGCACGACTGTCAAATCTGAGCACCCATTTCCCTCCATTTCATGATGAAGTCAAGATGTCATATATGCTAACCGGTTGACATCTGGGCAAAATAAAATTTAAAAAGGCATACAAAGTACTTATGTTGTTTCTTTTTCTATCAATTTGACGGGCAGTATATTCTCACGCGGTACTTCTGTGCCGTTGATCCAATCAATCAGCAGTTTGACCGCGGTCTTAGCGATGTCTTTGATGGGCTGCTGAATAGTGGACAAACCGGGCATCATAAACTCACCCACTCTTATTCCGTCAAAACCGACGACTTTGACGTCCTCCGGCACTCGCTTGCCAAGCCGTTTGCATTCCTTCAATACTTGTGCAGCGATGAGATCACTGCTGGCAAATACACCATCGAGATCGGGATGCTTCAGGAACAATTCCGTTACGATTTTCTTGTACTCGTCATATTTGAATCCGTTCAAATCCGTCTGAACCACGACGTGGTTGATGCTGTGTTTCTTAACGGTATCAATGAATCCATCATATCTTGCCTTAGCCAACAGATGCAGTTTCAAGTTCCCGCTGATATGGGCGATCTTCTTGCAGCCCTTGCGAATTAATAGTTTGGTAGCTAATTGCCCGCCCTTGTAGTGATCGGACGAAACATAAGGGATCGATTCCGATAACTGACGGTCTAAGGTAACAAGGGGCATATTGATCGACTTATACTCCTCGGTATCCAAGGTGTGGCTTCCCATGATGATGCCATCGACTTGACTTGCTTTAAGCATGTTGAGGTAATCTTTTTCCTTCTTCTTATCCAATTGAGAATTACAAAGCAGAATCTTATAGCCACTCTTGTATGCGAATGTCTCTATATGAATGGCGATTTCACTGAAGAAGGGGTGCGATATATCAGGTATGATCAGTCCGATAATATTAGACTTCTTACGGAACAGGGAACGAGCAAGTTCATTGGGCTGATAGTTGAGTTCTTCCATCGCTTGATAGACCCTGCGTTTCAAATCCTCGCTCAGATATCCCCGGTTATTCAACACGCGGGAAACCGTCGTTACTGAGACACCGACTCTCTCTGCAACATCTTTGATCGTCGCCATCAAGTTTCCTCCATCTACAAAAAAATGCTTTGCTCTGTCTCTATTATAACTATAATACTTTATATCTTTCATGTTTCAAGGCTGGTCCCTTGATGCATCAACGATGATATTCCTTTATGCGATAACCATTTATCTCCAAGACATTGCAGGAAGACGATTCCCTGTATGATCTTGCAACTCTCGCATGCATGCCGTCATTAACCCCTGGCCCAAAGCAAAGCTTCGTGGATCGCCCGGTTCCAGTACTCCCAATCGTGATCTCCCGGACCCTCAACATAAGTATGCGGGTAATCTTCTTTGACGAGAAAATCACGAAAACGGCGATTCACATCCAGCAGGAAATCTTCCGTGCCGCAGGCCATATAGATGTCCGGCAATAGACTGCCTGATGATTTGCGCTGCGCGATCAGGAACTCCGGGTCTTTGTCACTGCCCAGTACGTTCTGAAGATTACCGAACACCCGCTTGAAATAATGAATCGGATGACCATCCACGCTTCCCTCGGTCTTCCCATGGATTCTGTAGGTGATAATCGCCGAGGATAGAGCTATGATTCGCGAGAACGTATCCCCGTACTTCAAGCCATTGCGAAGAGCCCCAAATCCTCCCATCGACAAGCCGCCGATCCAGGTATGCTCACGTTGATCGGAGATTGGAAACAACCGCCGGGTGTATTCGACCAATTCCTTGCCGACGAATTCGCCAAAAAGCTCACCTTTCTCTTCATCATCCAGATAGAAAGAGTTGGATGAAGCCGGCATGAAGACGGCGATGTTGTATCTCTCCGCTAACAATCGAATACCAGAATAATGCAGCCAGTCCATGTCATCACCCGTGAATCCCGAAAGCAGGTACAACGAACAAGTTGGACGCTGATAGGACTCGTGAACCGGTCCCTTCGGATTGTCAAAAGGGAGAATCGCCTGAAACGTCGTGTTCCGATTCAGGGTTTTCGAATAGAAGTTCACCTGGGCATATGCCATACCGCTTACCACCTTATCCTTGTAATTTGGCAGAACGACCTTGCAAGGCTCTGAATAGTGCGCCTATATATTCGCTTCGTGCTCGCTTGCTGATCTCAGCGTCTGGAACCGCGAGTTCAAACGCGTGATAACATCCGGGATACAGGTGGAATTCCACATCCACACCGGCCTCCGCCATTCGCATGACATACTCGATGGTCTCGTCGCGGAACGGATCCAGTTGTCCGACGCAAGTATACATTGGCGGCAGCCCTGCCAGATTCTCAGCACGGATCGGAGCTGCATAAGGGGAAACCTCTTTCCGCTCTCCTTCACCCAAGTACATATTCCAAGCCGCTATATTGTTCCTGCGATTCCATACAGCGGGATGCGTGATTTCATAGCTGGACGGTGAAACATTCCGATCATCGATCATGGGATATAGGGGCATCTGGAAACAAATCTTCGGACCCCCGCGATCCCTTGCCAGAAGGGCTAATGCCGCCGTCAATCCGCCGCCCGCGCTTGCTCCAGCGACCGCTACCCGTGCCAAATCCACCTTATAAGATGCTGCCGATTGTTCAATCCAGAGCAAAGTGGAATAGCAATCTTCCAGCCCGGCTGGGTATGGATGCTCAGGAGCCAGACGATAATCCGGCGAGAAGATGATACAGCCAACCGTTTCTGCGATCTCCTGACATAGGTTATCATCATCTTGCGGATGTCCCATGACATAACCGCCGCCATGAATCCACAGCAATGCCGGCCGCTCCGCTCCATGATCGCCGCTTGGCTCATAGATGCGCACCATGATCTCATTGCCGTCTTTGCCTTTGATCATCTGCTCGTGAATGGATACATGGTCTGATTTTCGCGGTGCAGGCGGTTTATTCCTTCTTGCTGGTTCTAAATCTTCTGGAAGATAAAACTTCGGCAATTGCAGCAGTACGTCGCGCAATTCTGGATGGGTTCTGTTGATTAAATCCATATGCTGTTACCACCCTCGGTTGATATTACTTAATCGCACCTTCTGTTATTCCCTTAATGACATGATCCTGCAGGATAATATACAGGATGAGAACCGGGATTATCGTCATCACCAAAGCGGCCATCAATGGACCATAATCTACCGTATAAGTTGAGAAAAAGGCATAGGTCGAAAGCGGCAGCGTCCGATTCCCCGGCGACAACAATACAAGGCTTGGCAAGAGATAGTCGTTCCAGATCCAGAGGACATCCAGCACCGCCAAGGTAACAATGATCGGTTTCAGCAGAGGAAGAACAATCTGGAAGAAGGTTCGCGGACGAGTGCATCCGTCGATAAACGAAGATTCCTCAAGTTCATAGGAAATCCCCTTGATAAAACCGTGGAACATAAACACGCCGAGCGGAATCCCGAAGCCCATGTACATAAAGATGAGCACGGTTTTGGAATCGAGCAGTCCCAGATTCCCATACAACATAACGAGCGGGATCATGATGACTTGGAAAGGAACCGTCATGGCCGCCAACATCATAAAAAACAGCACCTTGTTCACTTTCCATTTAAAACGAACAAACAAGTATCCTGTCATGGCAGAAAACAGGATGATCAGCAGAACACCAAACACGGTGATTACAAGGGAATTGATAAACCCTTGCATAAAGTTCATTTTTTGAAAAGCATCGATATAGTTGGAAAAACTAAAGTTTTTCGGCCATGCGATCGGATTCTCGATAAAATGCTGGGTTGTCTTAAAGGAGTTTAAGATGACCAGCAAGAATGGCAGCAAGAAAATAATCAAACCGACATACATTAACGTGTTTTTAAGAATAGCTGAAAACCGCCGCGCGGGCATCACACCTCCACCTCCAACTTCTTCAGCAGATAGGACTGGGTCAATGCTACAACTGCTACGATGACGAATAGAATAATGGCTTCAGCTTGTCCAATGGCATATTGATTGGAGAGAAACGCCTTCTGCACGATATGGTAGGTTGCTAACTCCGTAGAACCAAAGGGTCCGCCTTTCGTCAAGCTGAGGTTCAAATCATAAGTCAAGAACGAACGGGACAAGGACAAGAAGATACATACTACGATAGCAGGGATGGACAGGCGCAGAATGATTTTGCGCAGAATCGTAGATTTGTTCGCCCCATCGATGCTCGCAGCTTCCAGGACGTCCTTGGGTACTCCGGTGAATCCAGCGATGTAGATGATCATCAGGTAACCGGCCAATTGCCAGGAAGTGGCGATGACCAATGCCCAGAACGCCTTGTCAGTACTGGTCAACCACGAGGTTTCAAACAAAGTCCAGCCGTATTGCTGCCCTAAGAAAGGAAGGACCCGGGAGAAGAGAGTTTGCCACAAGTAACCGAGGACGATCCCGCCGATCAAGTTGGGCGTAAAATATCCGGCTCGAAGCCAGCGTTCTCCCTTAACACCGCTGGTCAATACCAAAGCGATGAAAAAAGCAAGGAAATTGGAGATCAAAACGGTAAAGATCACATACCAGATGGTAAATTCCAGTTGTGTTAAAAAGGTTTTGTCGCGAAAGACATCAACATAGTTGGAAAAACCAACAAAAGACCAATCGTTATTGATGATGTGCCAATTGGTAAAGGTCAAATACAGCCCAACAATAAACGGGATCAGGAACACCACGGCAAATGCAAATAGAGAAGGGCCGCCGAAAAACAAAAAGATCCCGACATTATTCAGCTTTTTGTTGTTCTTCATACCTCCACACCTTTTCGCATCAGATTATAGTCAGTGAAAGAAAGATGGGCGTTAGGCCTATGCAGAACGCCCATCTTCGTATATCTTTCCCATAGAACGCATTATTCTACCGATTGCCAATAAGCCTCGATTTCTTGGTAGAACGCATCGCGGTCGATTTGATCAACCAGGTACTTTTGCATGGAGGCTCCGTTCTTCGCCCAGTAATCCGACGGGAAGTAGTTGATGATGCTGATATCGATGGTTTCTCCTGCATCTACGTAATCTGCCACAGCTCGTGCGATGACGTTGCTGCTTTCAACCTTCAGATCCTTGTACGGCATCATCAAGCCCATCTCACCGATAATGGCTTGTTGACCTTCCTCGCTCGTAAGCATCCACTCGAGGAATTCAAGAGCTGCTTGCTGTTGCTCCGGAGTAGAACCAGTGTTGTCAACGGCAAACAATTTCGGCTGGCTGTAAGCTACTTGCCCGTTGCCGTAATCCTCTGGGTTGTTGCTGATCGGAAGCGGAAGGATACCAAATTCACTGTCTCTGTCTTCTAAGTTTCCGATTACTGCCCATGCCCAGTCGCCCATGAAGTACAGAGCAGTATTCCCCTTAGCAAAATCGGAGCTGTCCAATTCATAGTTAGCAACTAGAGGATCGTTTTTGCGTGCGTTGTATTGCTTCAGCAGATCAAATGTATCCATTAGACCATTGAATACTTCATTATCAGCAAGTTTTGCATTTCCTGCTTTAACATCTTCCCAATATTTCAGGTTCTCTTGCAGATCTCTCGATTGCAGCGAGAAGCCCAGCGCGAAGTAGTGCGCTCCAAGAGACCAGTCTGCACCGTGGATCATAACAGGCGGAATACCTGCAGCATCGATCTTCTCAAGCAGCGCTGCCAGATCGTCGCGCGTGCGGATCGTCGACGGATCAAATGGTCCGCCAATTGCTTCCTCTACAACACGCTTGTTGTACAGCAGACCATAGCCCTGTGCAGTCCACGGAATGCCGAGGAATTTGCCCTCAAACACACCGCCTTCTACAGCACCAGGCAGCGTTAACTCTTCATATTTGGCCTTCTCAGACTCCAGGTCAAGGAACATATCTCTGTATTGATAGATATGACCGGCATCCAAGTTCGAAATCGTCGGCGGGTTCCCCGAAGCCAATCTCGATTGGAAGATCTCGATCTGAGCACCGCCGATTGGTGTCGGGATCAATTCAATCGTTACATTCGGGTTGATCTCTTTATACTTTTTAAACAGCTCTTCAAATACCGTGTTGACTTCAGCAGAAGTGTTGAAGAAGGTCAACTTGATTTCTTCACCGGATTTAGCTTGCTGCTTGGATTCATTATTTGCGGCGGTGTTGTTATCGTTTGCAGAGCCGCCACCAGAACAAGCAACCAAGGTTCCTAATAGAAATACTAAACATAAGGCCATTAGCGAGTAGCGTTTCAACTTACTCAACGTCTTTTCCCCCTAACTAAGTAATTGGTTTTGTGTTTCAATTCAATTATATGATAACCGGTTGACATATGTATGTCAACTGGTTGACATATGAATTTTTTTATCGTGATCTTTCCTTGATGTATCAAGCGTTTTCGCCATCTGGGAGGAGAATGGAAGGAGATTTGGGGAATTTTCGTTCAGCGAAACAGAGAGGGTAAAACGTGTTGGAATTTCATTGGTATAAAGTTCCTGTTGAATGTGCTAATATTTGAGTTGTGCAGATGAATTTGTGATGGATTTGGGGGTGCTCGATTCTGATTAGACTGTATTATGGATGGCTTCTTCTTACAGGGTCAGCATCTTTGTATATAGTCGTTACCTTCTGGCCGAATTACCTGGATAACGAATTTCCGCTTTTTACCGATCTGACCGTCTTTATTTTGTTTATACCTTGTTTTTATCTTCTTGGGACAGGCATCCCGTCACAGATCATCTGGCAGCTCGCTCAACCCCCCTATTACAGATGGTCATGGCTGGTGTTCAATTATGCCGTCCTGTCGATCTTGGTGATGCTTCTATTTGATTACAGCATGCAGACCAATTTGATGTGCATGTTTATAGGGGGAATTACATCGGCCGTGTACTTGATGATCTCACGCTTGCTTCATCTGCTGACGATAAGTGACGATAAGGATAAGATGATAAAATGATGGGGCATCAAGGAAGTTCTTGCGGGGAAACGATCACACTTTCGTGCAAACATATGGGGGGGACTCCTTAAGGAGCCCCACATATATTCGCAACCTGTCATGATGCTCTTGTAACGGTTCCAGCCGCTTATGGCAACCGCCGCGATATGCAGTTGGTCATTATCGCTTCATGAAGCCCTTGCTCTGCAAGAAATCCTTCATATGAAGGCGGATCGGCTCCGTGAGTCTCTTCCGCATCTGAATGGACCAAACAGTGCTGTCTTTGCCGCCGCTTCGCTCACGCATATATTGCGAATAGATGCGGTCATACGCATCGATTCCCGGCTCAATCCGTTCCGTTTGATACGTATCCGTGTGCAGGACGGCATCAAGCGGGAGCCGCGGCCGGGACAGCGGTGCTTGGTCCGGTATGCCGATGCACATGCCGAACAGCGGATAGACCAGCTCAGGCAGGTTCAACAGCTCAGATACCTCTGCGATCTGATTGCGCAGTCCGCCGATATAGACGATCCCGAGCCCCAGAGATTCCGCGGCAACAGCGGCATTCTGCGCAGCCAAGGCCGTATCCACCGTTGCTATTAATAGATTCTCTACCGAATCCGCATAGGTGTCTTGCTTCACATGGCCGGCGCCCGCTTGCTGCGTGCTGCTTCCGGCCCCTGTCTGCTCGCTGCTCTCCATCTGCTGCCCGCTGCTGCCGTTCTGTTGCTCGCCGCCGCCAACCTCCGCATGTTTGGCCGCCGCTTTGCCGAGCCGGTACAGATCTGCACACCACACAAGGAAGACCGGGCAATCCATCACATATTGCTGGTTCCCTGACAGCTTCATGAGCTGTTCACGCAGATTCCGATCCTTAATCGCAATCACGCTGTAGGCCTGGACATTGCTTGAAGTAGAGGCCATCTGGGCCGCACGGACGATCGTTTCTACCGTTGAATCTGGAATCGGATCAGGTTTGAATTTTCGAATCGAACGGTGCTTCATCAGCAACTCGATCACTTGATTCATACGGCATCCATGCTCCTTTATCATCTATTAAGTTTATCATGAGATAGATGTAATAGTTCTTCCATTCCTATGGTACCACTAATCCGTACCAATCCCAAGGAGTGCTGGACGGGAAGGCGTTAAGCCGTTTAGCCTTTAAGCCGCACCTGATGAAAAAACATGCCACCGTTTATCACCATCGTCAATCGGGTACGTTTATACGAAATTTAGGACAAAACCCCGCATCTATACCGCCTTTTCCTTTTTTTATACTAATTTTGGGATAAAACCTCTCCATTAGTGCGTCGTCGCGGGTCAAGTCCGAAATTGTGTGTAAAATCCTCGGCAGATGGTTCGTTAACCGAGACGCACCACTTTGTTACTTGCCTTAACTCTCTCTTTCCGCCAA
>NZ_BMAQ01000032.1 GCF_015472005.1 Insulibacter thermoxylanivorax
CGCCGGTTTTATACGATTTTTATGACGAAACCTACTTCCGAGGCCGCCATCCCCCCTTTTTGTATAAACATCCCGATCTCTAACATGCCGCTGCACTATAAACGTCTTACCTTTACACAATGATTATACATTTAACCAAGGAAGGATCTGAAATGATGGTTCCGGTTCATGCAGCCATTCATGTGAATGAACTTGGGCGCGTGGCGTTCTTTTTTTGCGAATATCCGTTCTTTTGGCCGCGGCTTTGCGTTTCTTTCGGTTCACCGATTTATTCGCTGGGATCGCTTGCTCCGCCGATTGAACCTTCGCTGCAGAGTCACCTCGCTCATCATTCTTACGATCTTCGATTCGCTGTTCAAGGGCTGTGATTCGTTCTTCAACAGAGGAAGTAACCTCTTGTACGGTTTCACTGTCGGCTTGCTGAGACTCAGCACCCTCGGCGATTAATTTTTCCTGCAGGCTGTAATGGCCGACCTGTACTCGCTTGCCTCCGCCGCAACCGCAGGGCTTTTTATACGTCATCTGCTGCGACATTCCTTGGACTTGGTAATAAGGTGTTTGTTTATCTTTCATATAGTCGAAGGGAGTCGACCAGGTATACGATTCGATTGAACCGCTCGACCATAAGTTTGGGCTGGTGTTAGAAGCAAAGTACGAGTTAGGCGACTGCTGAGTATAAGGCATCATGGTGTTCGGCGATACATTCCCCATATAGGGTGCTATATTGCTTGCTCCCATAAGCACGTTACTTGAAAAAGGTGCAACGTAATCTGTACCCATCGGTACGTTGCTCGACAGAGGAGCTACATTGCCTGTGTCCATCGGTATGTTGCTCGACAGAGGCGCTAC